>NZ_JBHSQK010000006.1:0-103443 GCF_042658055.1 Pseudonocardia lutea | reverse complement strand
TGCGCCTTGGCCAACAACTCCGCGCCGATCTCCACCCGCTCCCGCAACTCGCGGGTGGGCATCAGCCGGGCCAGCAGCGCCGGCGGCTCCACCGCGGTCAGGATCCGCGTCCCGGCCCCCTGGATCTCGAACTGCTCCGGGGAGAACAGCAGGAACGTGCAGTCCACCACCATGTCCACGCTCTTGAGCGCCTCCACCGCCAACCGGTTGCCCGCCAGCCCGGAGTCCCCGACCGCCCACGCCCCCGACGCGCTGACCGGGGCGGGCAGCCGCAGATGGAACCCCTGCGCACCCAGCTTCCCCACCGCCCACAAGAACGCATCGGCGTACTCGGCCCGCTCGGCCCCGCGGGTCAGCACCGCCACCGTCTCGCCCTCGTGCACCCCCGACAGGGTCAGCTGCTGCAGGCAGATCTCGTTGAACAGGTTCTGGTCCATGGCTCCTCCGGCCTCGGCTCCCGAGATAGTCCGAACACTGACGATTGCGCGTCCACGCCGCTCCGTCAAGCGCTGGATGTGACATCCGGGTGACGAAACGCCGGATCGGCCGCTCTGGACCGGTTACGAGACCTCCCGGCCGGCCGCGGCCCAGTCCGGGACCGCAGCTCGCGCTCGAGCACCGTGTCCGCGGGGTACCCGATCGCCTCCGGGGGCAGCGCCGCCCGGGGCCCGGACCGTAGCGGCCTGTCCGGTTCCGCGCCATCCGCCGGTCACCGGACGAGGTCCGGGTCCAGCCCGGCGAGGCGCGCGGGATCGGCCAGGATGTCGATCTCCGTGATCCGCCCGTCGACGATCGTGAACGCCAGCAGCGCGACCGGCCGGCCGTCGATCGTGCCGAGCACGCCCGGCTCGCCGTTGACCAGCACCCGGTGCCGGACCTGGTCGACGCTGCGGTACGCCGCAGCCTGACCTGCCACCGCCCGGGCCCCGCGCAGCGCGCGCAGGCCCGTTCCGGTGTCGGCCCGCAGCACGACGTCCGGGTCCAGGACCGCGACCAGGCCCTCCAGGTCGCCCTCCCGGGCCGCGGCGAGGAAGGCGTCGACCACCTCGCGGCGGGCGGCGCGGCTCCCGGACGACGCCGGCTCGGCACCGCGCACCCGGCGGCGGGCCCGGCTGGCCAGCTGCCGGGCCGCGGCCGGGGTCCGCTCCACGAGCCGGGCGATCTCCTCGAACGGCAGCCCGAACATGTCGTGGAGCACGAACGCGAGCCGCTCGTCCGGGGAGAGCGTCTCCAGCACGACGAGCAGCGCGAGCCCGACCGAGTCCGCGAGCTCGGCGCCGTACTCGGGGTCGTCGGCGTCGTCGTCGCGGCGGACGATCGGGTCCGGCAGGTGGTCCGGGAAGGGCTCCTCGCGGCGGGTCCGCCGGGCTCGCAGCTGGTTGAGCGCCACCCGGGCGACGACCGTGGTCAGCCAGGCCCGCGGGTTCTCCACGTGCGCGGGGTCGGAGCGGTGCAGCCGCAGCCAGGCCTCCTGCACGGCGTCGTCGGCGTCGCTGAGCGAGCCCAGCACCCGGTACGCCACCTGGCGCAGGTACAGCCGGTGCTCCTCGAACTCCTCGACCGGGTCCATCCGTCACATCCTCCCGTCGGCGCGTGTCGAGGGGGTGACCCACCGGAACCCGCCGATGTGACGGCGGGGAGAGGAGACCGACGTGAACGCACGGATGACGAACCCCGCCCTGGTCGTCCCGGGTGCCCTGCAGGCCCTGCTGGCGCTGGGCGAGGCGGAGAAGGCGACCGGGATCCCCGAGACCGTCCTGGAGCTGGTGCACCTGCGCGCCAGCCAGATCAACGGCTGCGGGGTGTGCGTGCACATGCACGCCCGGGCCCTGCGCAAGGCCGGCGAGCCCGACGAGCGGATCGACACGGTGGCCGGCTGGCGCGACGCCCCGTTCTTCACCGACGAGGAGCGGGCGGCGCTGGCCCTCGCCGAGGCCGTCACGCGGCTGGCGGACCGGTCCGACCCGGTGCCGGACGAGGTGTTCGAGGAGGCCGCGGCGCACTTCGACGAGCCGCAGCTCGGCGCGCTGATCCTCTCGATCGCGCACGTCAACCTGTGGAACCGGGTCAACGCGACCACCCACCAGGTCGCGGGCGCCTACTGACGGAACGCCGCGGCCGCCGCGACCTCGTCCCGCGAGGACCCCCGACGAGGTCGCGGCGGAGCCAGGTGTCCAAAGCTGAAACAGTTTGACCGGTGCGTGCGGGGGCAGGCTGCCCGGAGCAGCCTCCGAGGACGACGAAGGAGTCGATCCCCGCATGAAGACCAAGGCCGCGGTCGTCTACGAGACCGGCAAGCCGATCGAGATCGAGGAGCTGGAGCTCGACGGCCCGAAGGACGGCGAGGTCCTGATCCGCTACACCTACGCCGGTCTGTGCCACTCCGACGTGCACATCTCCCACGGCGACCTCGAGGCCCGCCTGCCGATGGTGCTCGGCCACGAGGGCGCCGGCATCATCGAGGAGGTCGGCCCGGGCGTCACCCGCGTGAAGGCGGGCGACCACGTCGTGTGCTCGTTCATCCCGAACTGCGGCGTCTGCCGCTGGTGCGCCACCGGCCAGCAGGCCATCTGCGACATGGGCGCCACCATCCTCGAGGGCTACCTGCCCGGCGAGCGCTTCCCCTTCACCGGCCCCAAGGGCGACTACGGCGCGATGTGCATGCTGGGCACCTTCTCCCAGTACGCGACCATCCACCAGAACTCCGTGGTCAAGGTCGACGACGACCTGCCGCTGGACAAGGCCGTTCTCGTCGGCTGCGGCGTGCCCACCGGGTGGGGCTCGGCGGTCAACGCCGCGGACGTCAAGCCGGGCGAGACGGTGATCGTCTCCGGCGTGGGCGGCATCGGCATCAACGCCGTGCAGGGTGCCCGCTACGCCGGTGCCAAGAACCTCATCGCCGTCGACCCGCTGCAGAACAAGCGGGAGAAGGCCATGGAGCTCGGCGCCACCCACGCCGTCGACACCATCGAGGAGGCGGCCGACCTCGCCCGCCAGATGACCAACGGCAACGGCGCCGACAAGGCCGTCGTGACCGCGGGCCTCGTGACCGAGGAGATCGTGACCGGCGCGTTCGACGCGATCGGCAAGGGCGGCACCGTCGTGCTGACGGGCCTGAACAAGCTGTCGGTGCAGAACGTCAACCTCCCCGGCTCGATCATGACGCTGTTCAAGAAGACGGTGAAGGGCTCGCTGTTCGGCGACTGCAACCCGACCACCGACATCCCGAAGATCCTGGGGCTGTACCAGTCCGGGGACCTCAAGCTCGACGAGCTGATCACCAAGACGTACTCCCTCGAGCAGGTCAACGAGGGCTACGAGGACCTGCTCAACGGCAAGAACGTCCGCGGCGTGCTCGTCCACGAGCACTGAGTCCCGGGACACCCGATCCGCCGCGGCGGGACCGGACCCGACCGGTCCCGCCGCGCGCGTCACGCCGGCCGCTCGCGCAGCGCCTCCGGGTCGATGCGCAGCTCGCGGATCCGGCGGTAGAGCGTGGTGCGGCTGATCCCGAGCCGGCGGGCGGCGTGCACCTTGTTGCCCCCGCAGCTCTCCAGGCAGCGCACGATCGCGTCCCGCTCCGCCTGCCAGAGGGCGCCCGGGACCGGTTCGCGCGGCCCCTCCCGGTAGCCCGGCGGCAGGTCGGCCTCGGTGAGGTCGCCCGCCGACCGCCGACCGGCGACGTACCCGACGACCGTGCCGAGCTCGCGCAGGTTGCCCGGCCAGTCGTGCGCGGCGAGGGTCCGCAAGGCGCCGGTGGTGAACCGGACGGCGTCGCCGGCGCGTTCCCGCAGCAGCGCGCCGGCGAGTGCCGGGACGCGGTCGCGCCGGCTGCGCACCGTCGGCAGCTCGAGCCGGACCGGGCAGCGGGCGCCGAACGCGGCCGTCTCCCCGGCCGGCAGGCCGTCGACCCCGGCGGTCAGCACCAGCCGCACGCCCCGCCGGTCCACCTCGCGGCCGAGGTGCGCCGCCACGGCCGGCGCGAGCAGGTGGGCGTCCTCGACCAGCAGCGTGCCCCCGTTTGGCACCTCCGTCAGCGGCGCGACGGTGTCGGCGACGGTGGCCCGGGCGCCGGCCAGCACGGTGAACGGGCCCGCGGCGGCCAGCTCGGCCGCGACCGTCGTCCGGCCCGTGCCCGGCTCGCCGAGCACCAGCACGTTCGCCTGCTCGGCGCGGTAGCGCAGGATCCGCGGCCGCAGCGCGGCGAACCAGTCCCGGTCCGGCGCGGGTCCCGCCGCGCGCACCACGGACGGGCGCGGCGGCCGTTCCAGCTCCACGAGGAAACCGCCGCCGTCGACGGGCTCGACGCGGGCGACCATCCGCCGTCCGGACGCCAGCTCGACCTCGGTGCGCACCACGCCGGGCCGCCCGTGCCGCAGCGCCTGCAGCGCGGCGTGGTCGACGGGCTGGAGCAGGTCCGCCGCGGCGTCGTTGGTGAGCACCAGGTCGGGCCCGAACGCCACCAGCGGCCCCGACGCCCGGACCCGCGCCGCCTCGAACGCCGCGAGCACCCGCCGGTGCGAGCCGCGGGCCTCGGCGAGCATCCCGTCGGCGATCTGCTGGGCGGCGCCGAGCAGGAAGGGCCGCAGCAGGGGGCTCGCGTCGGCCGTGAGGCAGGTGATGTCGAGGACGCCGGCGTGCCGCCCGGTCAGCGGGTCCCGGATCGGCACCCCGTAGCAGGCGAACCGCTTCAGCGACTCCAGGTAGTGCTCCGTGCCGACGACGGCGACCCCCCGGCGCAGCTCGGCGACGGTCGCCACCGAGTTGGTGCCGCTGACCTGCTCGGTGAACAGCCGGCCCGGCACCACCCCGACGGACTGCACCACCGGCTCCAGCTCGGGCGAGCCGTACCGGATGTCGACCAGCCGGGTCTCCCGGTCGGCGAGGACGAGGGCGAAGCGGGAGCCGTGCAGGTGGCCCTCCAGCGCCGTGAGCACCGGGCCCGCGGCGCGGCGCAGCCGGGTGCCGGGGTCCGTCTCGACGACCGCGCCGCCGTCGATGCGCGCCGCGGGGTCCAGGCCGCAGGACTCGAGGCGCCGCCAGGACTGGGCGATCTCGGGACGGAGCACGGGCATTCCCGGACCCTCCTCGCTGCGGGACCCACCGGTGCGGGGAGACGATGTGGCGAGTCGACGCCGATCCTATGCGGCGGGATGCATCCGGCGACTCAGAGCCGGGGGCCGTTCGGGGGACGGGGGTCCTCAGGCCGGCCACAGGTGACGTGTGCACGATGTGACGGGTGCAGCTGGACATCGACCGCCCCCCACCGGCCGTGGCCGCCGAGCGCCCGCGCCCGGACCTGCTCGGCCGGGCGGCCCTGCTCGTGGTCCTCGTCGTCACGGCGCTGTCGGTGGTGCGCGCCCTGGGGCCCCTGACCTACCCCGGCGACATCTGGCGCCAGTCCGACACCGCGTCGATGGCCCGCAACTACGCCGAGCACGGCCTGAACCTGTTCCTGCCGCAGATCAACTGGGGCGGGAACGGGCCCGGCTACGTCGAGTCCGAGCTGCCGATCATGCCGTGGCTCACCGGGATCCTCTACACGGTCCTCGGCGAGCACGAGTTCCTCGGCCGCCTGGTGTCGCTGGCCTTCATGCTGGTCGCGACCGCGGCCTTCTGGGGCCTGGCGAAGCGGATCCTCCCGCCGGCGGCCGCGCGCTGGGCGCTGATCGCCTGGGCGGTGTCCCCGGCGTTCATGCGCTGGGGCACGGCCTTCATGCCCGAGGCCACGGTGCTCGCCTTCACGGTCCTGGCGCTGCTGTTCTTCTGCCGCTGGCTGCAGGAGGACCGTCCGGGGTGGCTGGTGGCCGCGGCCGGGGCGGTCTCGCTGGCGGGGCTGGCCAAGCCGACCTCGCTGCACCTCGGGCTCGTGATGGGGCTGTGGCTGCTGCTCACGGCCCGCGACCGGCTGCGCCGGCCCTCGGTCTACCTGGCCGGGCTGGGCGCGCTCGTCCTGCCCGTGCTGTGGCTGCGGCACGCGTCGAGCCTCTACGAGACCTACGGCAACACCTTCGGCGTGATCTCCGGGGGCGACGACAAGTTCGGCAACCTCGCCCTGTGGCTGGGCGCCGACTTCTACCTCGGCAACGCCCGCAGCGAGGTGCTGTTCGTCTACGGCGTGGTCGGGGTGCCGTTCGCCCTGCTCGGCGCGGTCTGGCTGGGGCGGCACCGGCGCGGGGCGCCGGCCGCACCCTTCCTGCTCGCGGGTGCGGTCGCGCTCGTCGTCTACTACTTCGCCGTCGGCCGCTACAGCGGCTCGGACCTCGGCATCCAGTACCACGTCTACTCGCTGCCCTACGCCGCGGTCGCGATGGGGATCGGCGTCGTGGCCGCCCACCGGTTGCTGCGCGGGCGGGCCGGGGCGCGCGCGATCGCGGCGCTGGGGGTGCTGGCCGTGCTCGCGCTCGGCGCCCAGTCGCTCAACGTGTTCCGGCAGTCCTTCGACCCCGACGCCGGCGCCCTCGGCACGTGCGCCACCCAGCTGGCGGAGGTGTCCGCGCCCGGCGACCTCGTCGTCGTCGGCACGGACAGCACCACGACGATGGACGGCGTCGCGAACAACTACCAGGAACCGGTGATCCTGTACCGGGCCGACCGGTACGGCTGGGTGCTCGCCGCCGACCAGTACGACCCGGCCCGGCTCGCGGGCATGCGGGACCAGGGCGCCCGGTGGTTCGTCAACCCCGTGCCGGCGCAGCTCACGGCGCCGCTGGCCGGCTGGTTGCGCGACAACGCCGACCAGGTCCGCACCACCGCGTTCGACGGCTGCGACGTCTGGGCCCTCCGCACGCCCTGACCGGATCGCTCACTCGGCGGCGGCCAGCCCCGAGCCGTCCGGGGCGCCGAGCAGCGGCACGGGGACGCTGACGAGCGTGACGGTGGTGCCCGAGTCGTCCCGACGGATCGAGACCCGCTCCATGCACCCGCGCATGACGCTCATGCCGTAGCCCTTCTCGCCGTGGTCCGGTCGCCACATGCCCTCGTCGCGCACGGTCACGACGACCTGGCGGCTCGCCGGCCCGGCCACCAGCCGGCCGACGACCTCGACGTCCCCCGGGACTCCTCCGGCGTAGGCGTGCTTGACCGCGTTCGTGCAGGCCTCGCTCACGGCCAGGATCGCGTCCACCCGCTCGGCCTCGGGCCACTCCAGCGCCTGGAGCCAGCGGTCCAGCCCGGCCCGGAAGAAGGCGAGCTGCACCGGGTCCGCGCCGAACCGGATGCTGTAGAAGCCCGAGTCGTCCGCCATGCCCCCGAGGATGACGAAGCCCGGGGCCCTGCGCGACCGCTGGCCGGGCGGCGGCCGATCACCGGCTCGGCGCACCCGCGGCGTCAGCTCGGGCGGCGCTGCTCCGGGACCTCCACGACCGGATCGTCCACCGGGGCCGGGACACCGGTCGCCTCCGGTCCGACGATCTCGACGAGCTCCGGCCCGCCCTCGGCGTCGAGCGCGGCCCCCGCCGTCTCGGGCAGCCCGAGCACCCGCCGACGGGCCCGGGCCCGCCGGTTCAGCTCGGCCAGCTCCTCCGCGGTCCAACCTTGCCGCTCCGCCGGCGGCTTCCTGGTGACCATGCCGGGCACCCCCCCTGCTCACCCCTGTTCACGCCATTCGACCACGGAACGGCCGTCCGGGGCAGGGGCCACACGGCCCTCAGGAGGAGGTGCCCCTCGGCGCGCCGAAGGCCCGCCACTGGTCGACGAGGGAGTCGAGCACCGCGTCGTAGCCCTGGAACCCGTACGAGCCGACCGACTCCTGCGAGTTGATCCTCACCACCCGACCGGCCCGGACCGCGGGCAGGGTGCCCCACAACGGCGAGCTCTCCAGCTCGGCGCGCGCCGCCTCGCCGGCGGCCCCGGTGTTGAACATGACGACGAGGGTGTCGCCGGTGACCTGGCCGAGGCTCTCCGGGCTGACGGTGACGTACATGTCCTCGTACGCCTCGCCGGTCGTGGTCGCCGCCTCGGGCACGATCCGCCCGCCGCTCTCGACGAGCCACCGGGCCACGGAGGACCCGTTCGGCCCGTACACCCGGAACTGGCCGTCGCCGACGCCGAGCACCACCGAGACGTCGCCGATCCCGCCGATCTCCGCCAACCGCGCCGTGCGCCGCTCCGCGAAGGCCCGCACCACCACCTCGGCCTCGGCCTCCCGGCCGACGGCGGCCGCGATCGCCCGCAGGCTCACGGCCGCGTCGGTGAAGTCGACGTCCACCGGCACGGTCGGGGCGATCCGGGACAGGGCCGGGTACTGCTCGGAGATCCCGTCCGTCCAGCCGATCACGAGATCGGGCCGCAGCGCGGCCACCGCCTCCAGGTTCGGTTCGTCGGCCCCGCCACCCGTCGGCAGGACCGCGACCTCGCGTGCCCGATCGGCCACCACGGGCGGGAACGCCGTGCCGATGATGCTCTCGTAGGTCAGCGCGCCCACGGGCGTCACGCCGAGGGCGAGCAGGTGGGGCAGCGCGGCCCGGCGGTCGAGGGCCACCACCCGGGTCGGCGCGACCGGCACCTCGGTCGTGCCGAGCGGGTGGGTCACCGTGCGGGTCGTCGGCGCCGGCGCCCCGGACGGCCCGGACGAGCAGGCGGTCAGCAGCCCGGCGGCCCCCAGCACGGCGAGGAACTCGCGGCGGGTGGCGTCGACGACCTCGGGCGACCGGTCGAGCAGCAGCGGCATGACCGGGAGATTAGGTTCGCTTTGCCTAATGTGTCCAGACCGCGGACACCCGAGATGCAGCGAGCCCCGACCGGGACGCCGGTCGGGGCTCGCTGCTCTCGTGGTGCGCCCGAAGGGATTCGAACCCCTAACCTTCTGATCCGTAGTTGGGGCACGCCTGCCGACATGTCAGGCGACCAGCGGTAAGCCCGGCACCTAAGGCGGCCATATGGGAAACCGAGGCGTTACTGCACAGCAGTTCGTGGATCAGCCGGTGGATCACGATCATTGGTCGCTCGGTGGCCGACTACCGTCTGCGAGGTAGCAGCCGCGAGCTCTTAGCTCTACCTCCCCCGCGGACGCGAGCAACGGCCGACGTCGTCCAGCAATCTTCCGCGCCCCGGCGATCGAGTATGGCGCGAGGGTCGTCGTCACCAACAACGTCAAGGACTGACCGCCAGTTGCTGGCCTCTCCTGGACCGTCGGCACGAGGAGCCCAGACGACTTCGTTCTGGACCAACTCGTGCAGGAATCCGCCGGACAGAGTGGACGTGTGCCTGCCAACTCGAGGCGGAAGGGTTCGTCGAATCGGTCATGTGTCTTCTGGATCAAGACCAGACTGTCCCGCCATGCCCTGGACCGCAACTGACTCAGCGATCCGGCTACCCCACATATTAACGCGGCACGGCGGATTGACCAGGTCTGCACAACAGACCTGAACGGGACAGGTGAACGTCAGCGGCACAACCGTGAGCGGGAAACGGCCGGGCAGGTGGACGATCAACCGAAGCATTTCACTGAAGGCCACTCGGCAAGATGAAGCATTTGGCCGGTCAGGCCATCGGGCGCAAGTTCCCCGAGATCGCGCCGCCTCATGAAACGTCGGTCTAGCAACTGTACGTCATATTTGCTCCGGTGACTGACGAGAAGAAGACAGCCGGAAAACTGAGTCGGGCAATCCAGTCGATAACTTGATTGTCTGTCACAGTCCCGGGGCTCGAGAAGCGTGGAAACGTGAAGAGAGTCGTTCCATTTCGGTCCAACAAAACAAGACGCACGACGACCCAAGCATCTCCGTCGTCGGTTGAGAAGAATCTTGACAACAACTCTGCAGTCCCGTCGGAGCGAAGTCTGAGGGTTGGACCCTTGTCCAGGGTGCCGCCTACAAGGCCGGACAGCTTGCAATCGCCACTCCTGAGAGGGGCACCCCACATAAGGTCGACAGTTTGAACCGCATGGGTATCTAACCTTTGCCCCGGCTCCGGTTCGTCTGTCGATGCGCTTTGAACTTCGTCTCGCCTAACCACGGTCACAACGGCCGCGGTTTCAGCGGTCTCACCGTTGTTTGACTGCGCCTCATCGGTCATCATGATCCCCCCTGATCTGATTTGTCGCTGTCGCCCGCGGAAAGTGGATCAGACTAGACCCCGCCGTCGACGCCCACCACGGTCCTGATCTGTCGAAACCGTGGCATCGAGCCGACCGCGCGTACAAGAGGAGTAGTCCCGCATCACCTGTTCAGCTGTAGCCTGAACCGAAGGGACCACCCGACCGGACACAGCGATAGCAGGAATCACTCTGAAACACCGGGCGCGAAGCCCTCCACCCTGTCGCCGCCCGGTGCCGCGCCCGGGTCGCCACCGACGGCCCGCTCGCCCCCGAGCGCCTCCTGGAGGCCGACCGGGTGTTCCGCCTCGCCGGCAGCGACGACCCCGCCCTCCGGCTGTTGCTCACCCACATCGGCCCCGGCGACCGTGGATCGTGATCCACTCCGACGACCCGGAACGGGGCGGGCCCTAATCATACCTGCTGGTCAGGGCCCGATTCCGTGCTGTGCGCCCGAAGGGATTCGAACCCTTAACCTTCTGATCCGTAGTGGCGCACGCCAGCCGACATGTCAGGCGACGAGGACCTGCCGGAACGGGGTCTCCACCCCTGGCCGGGCCACCCGCCGCCACGCCGCGGCCATCGAGGTCGGTGACCGTGACGAGGAAGCCCGCGGCGTCGCCGCTGTGGACGCCCCGCATCGTCCGCACGGCGTGGAATGGCGGTGCCGCCGAGCGTTCTGGAGGCTCGGCGGCACCCCATAGCGGAGGCCGTCAGGCCTGGGACACCGACCGCGCGGCGCTGGCGAACCGTGGGGCGAGGAAGGCCACGATCGCGTCGGTGAGTTCCGAGGTCCGCGGGACGCAGCCGGACATGTTCAACGCGGCGTGGATCAGCCCCGGGATCCTGACGATCTGAGTGGGCACCCCCGCGTCCCGGAGGGCACGTCCGTAGGCCTCGGCCTCGTCCCGGCTCGGGTCGAGCTCGACCGTCAGAACCAAGGCCGGTGCCAGCCCGGCCAGCGATTCGGCCTTGCTGGGGACCGCCAGCGCGGACTCGCGGTCGCCGGCGGCGGGGACGTAGCGGCCCCAGCACTGGTCCGCGGCGGCCCCGGTCAGGATCGGTCCCTCGCGGTACCGCTCCTTCGACTCAGTCTGCGCAGCGGGGTCGATCGGCGGGTAGAGCAACACCTGCCCGACGAGCTCTGGACCCTGCTCGTCTCGGGCCCGCTGCGCCGCGACGGCAGCGAGGGTGCCGCCCCGCGCTCTCGCCCAGGACCGCGATCCGACGCGGATCGCCGCCGTACTCGGTGATGGCGTCCGCCGCCCAGGTCACTGCGGCGTAGCTGTCGTCGGTCGCGGCGGGGAACGGGTTCTCCGGAGCGAGGCGGTAGTCGGGGGACACGACGACCGCACCGAGGTCCTCGGCCAGCGCAGTGCACGGGCCCTCCGACAGCGCCGGGCTGCCGCCGTACCACCCGGGCCTCCATCAGACCCAGGGCGAGTCAGTCGGCGCAGATCCGCGACACCTCGGACTTGGAGATCCCGGTGTCCGCGCCCAGGGCCCGGACCAGGTCGTCGACCTTGCGANGGCGCAGATCCGCGACACCTCGGACTTGGAGATCCCGGTGTCCGCGCCCAGGGCCCGGACCAGGTCGTCGACCTTGCGAGTGGACACGCCGTGCAGGTAGGCCTCCATCACCACCGCGAACAGCGCCTGATCGATCCGCCGGCGCCGCTCCAACAGGCTGGGGAAGAACGAGCCGGTGCGCAGCTTCGGGATGCGCAGCTCCAGATCCCCCACCGTGCTGGTCAGAATGCGCGGGCGGTGCCCGTTGCGCTGCGCGGTGCGCGCGTCGCTGCGTTCGTGCGGGGCGGCGCCGATCACCGAGGTCAGCTCGGCTTCGATCAACGCCTGGTAGATCGTCTCCGCCGCCGTGCGGACGCGGTCTTCGACGTGGGCGGCCTTGAGTGTCTCCAGCACCTCGAGCAGGGCAGACTGGTCCAGGGTCATCGTGCGTCGTGTCCTTCCGCGAGCACCTTTGAGCCGGTCTCGCTGACCGTCGCACGATGGCCCCCTACTTCGAGGTCACCCACGCCGTCCGGGCCGAGGACCTACACCACGCCCGGGGACACAACTCCGCGTGGCAGCCCAACCGCAGGGACAGGCGGCTGTGCTCCCGGTCGTAGATTCACTTTCTTGCGAGGGTTGGCCGGTCTGTGGCTATGAGGGGTTTGCCACGGACCGGCCACCGACGACGTTGCGGAAGTGGATCAGGCCTTGCGTTTTCTGCACGACCGACCATCCCGTGGGATGGTCATAGGATGGCGAACGTTGTCCGGGAGGTGGTATGGCCGAGGTCGACAAGAGCGAGAAGGTCACCGTGAACGTCGGCCTGGTCGACCTGGGCCAGATCGACCTCCTCGTCGACGAGGGGTTCTATGCCAACCGCACGGACTTCATCCGTACGGCCATCCGCCGGCAGCTCGAGAGCCGGGCCGGGGCGGTGGACGATTCGGTGTCCCGGCGGACCCTCACCCTCGGCACCCTTCATCTCGGGCGCGGTGATCTGGAGCGGCTGCGCGACGCCGGCTCCACGACAGAGATCCGGGTCCTCGGCCTCGCCACCCTCGCCGACGACATCACCCCCGAGCTCGCCCTGGCCACGATCTCAGTGGTCGAGGTTCTCGGCGCGTTCCGGGCGCCACCGGCGGTGAAGGCCGCGTTGAGGTCCCGGACCGTGTAGCTCCCGCCACCCTGACCGCCCACCCTGAGCACCCCCCGACCGTCCAGCCCCGGCGGTCCCGCGCCGCACGACGGCCCCCGCGAGCGCGGGTGCCGCTCCCGTCCTCCGAAGGGGTCTCCTCATGGTCGACGATCGTCTCGCCGGTATGTCCGAAGCACTCCACCTCACGCGTCGGGGCCGGTTGCAGGAGGCGTGTGCAGTGCTGCAGCACTCCCTCGGCACGAGCGCCCCCGTTCCGCCCGCCGGGGGCTCCTCCTGGAAACCGGGGCTCGCGTCCCAGGTCGGCCCGTCCAGGACCGCGCGCCCCGGAGCGGCGCACTCGAGGGAGATGCGCCGGCTCAGCCACACCGAGCCTGCGGGGACCCGCGCCTACGAGCTGTACGTCCCGACCGGCTACCGGAGCGATCCGGTACCCCTCGTCGTAATGCTCCACGGCGGGAAACAGCACGCCGCGGACTGCGCGGCCGGGACCCGGATGAACGAGCTCGCAGAGGAGCACACCTTCCTCGTCGCCTACCCCGAGCAGTCGCGGCGGGCCAACAGTGGCCGGTACTGGAACTGGTTCTCTCCCGCGAACCAGCGGGCGGGCTCCGGGGAGCCGTCGATCATCGCCGGCATCACGCGGCAGGTCGCCACCGACCTGGCGGTCGACTGGCGGCGCATCTACGTGGCGGGGCTGTCCGCGGGTGGGGCCATGGCCGCGGTGATGGCCGCGACCTACCCGGAGCTCTACGCTGCCGTCGGTATCCATTCGGGCCTGGGCTACCGGTCGGCCACAGACGTCGGGTCGGCCTTCGCGGCCATGCGGTCCGGTGGATCGCCGGCGTCTGGCGGAACCGTGCCCCTGATTGTCTTCCACGGCGACCGCGACAGGGTCGTCACCCCGGTCAGCGCCGAGAAGATCGTTGCCGCCCGGCTCGCAAATGTGCCTGGGTCGGTCTCGGACGCCACGGAGGTCGCCGGGCCGGGACACGCCGCGACGCGCACGGTCCACCGCGACGTCGACGGCCGTGTCCTCGTCGAGTCCTGGACCGTCCACGGTGGCGGTCACGCCTGGTTCGGGGGCAGCCCGGCCGGCTCCTACACCGACCCCTCCGGTCCCGAAGCCTCGGCGGAGATGATCAGGTTCTTCCTGGCCACGGGCGGGCGCCCCTCCACGGTCCACGGTCGTACCGATCTGTGAGGCGGAGCGCCACCGGCCGAGCCTACGAGCGGCACCCCCGCCTGAGGTCCCTCTCATGCCGGCACTCCTCCGGCCGAGGCGTTTCGACGCACACCTTTCGTGGATCGTGATCGACTTCGGCGACCTGGAACGAGTCGAGCCCTGACCATACCTGCTGGTCAGGGCCCGATTCTGTGCTGTGCGCCCGAAGGGATTCGAACCCCTAACCTTCTGATCCGTAGTCAGATGCTCTATCCGTTGAGCTACGGGCGCCGGTACCGCATTCAGTTGTACTCCATGCCGTGTCCGACCCGGAAGTCGACCCACGCCAGCGGAGGCTCCGGGATTTGAACCCGGGATGGGGGGTGACCCCAAACCGCATTAGCAGTGCGGCGCCATAGACCAGACTAGGCGAAGCCTCCCGGGGCCTCTCGGCCTCCAGCGGGTCCAAGAGTACACACGGCCCGGAGGGGGTTCGCACCCCACCCCGGGTCGCGTGATCGATGCAGGTCAGCGGGACGTCTCGGCCAGCTCGAGGAAGGGCGCCAGCGCGTCGGGGTTCTGCAGCGCGCCCTTGCTCACCGCCGTGTCCGGGCTCACCCCGGCGAGGATCTTCTTGACCGGCACCTCGCACTTCTTGCCGTTCAGGGTGCGCGGCACGGCGTCGACGACCACGAACCGGTCCGGGACGTGCCGCGGCGAGAGCTCGCTGCGCAGCGCCTTGCGCAGCCGCGGCTCGACCTCCTCCAGGGAGGCGCCCGGGGCCAGCACGAGGAAGCACAGCAGCGCCCCCTCCTCCTTGGCGCCCAGCGCCGTGGTGTCGATCACCAGCGAGTCCGCGACCTCCTCGAAGCCCTCGACGACGGCGTAGAAGTCCGCGGTGCCCATCCGGACCCCGCCGCGGTTCAGCGTGGAGTCCGAGCGGCCGTAGATCACGAACGAGCCGCGCGGGGTGGCCCGCACCCAGTCCCCGTGCCGCCAGACCCCCGGGTACATCTCGTAGTAGGCCTCGCGCAGCCGGCTGCCGTCCGGGTCGTTCCAGAACATCACCGGCATGGACGGCATGGGCTGGGTGATGACGAGCTCGCCCACCTCGACCGGATCGGCGCTGACGAGATCGTCGCCACGCTCGTCGACCGAGTGCACGTCGGCCCCGAGCGCGGCCACCGACAGCTCACCCAGCCACACCGGCACCGTGGGCGCCGAGCACACGAAGGCGGCGCAGACGTCCGTGCCGCCGGAGACCGAGCAGATCTGGATGTGCTCGCCGCAGGCCTCGGCGATCCACCGGAAGCCCTCGACGGACAGCGGGGACCCGGTGGAGCCGAGCGCCCGCATCCGGGACAGGTCGTAGGAGTCCCGCGGCCGCAGCCCCTTCTTCAGGCAGGACTGGACGAAGGGCGCGGACACGCCGAAGACCGTGACGCCGTGCTTCTCGGCCAGCGCCCACAGCGCGCCGAGGTCCGGGTAGCCGGGGTTGCCGTCGAACAGCAGGATCGTCGACCCGACGAGAAGGCCGCCGACCAGGAAGTTCCACATCATCCAGCCGGTGGTGGTGAACCAGAAGAAGGTCTCCCCCGGCCCCAGGTCGTTCTGCAGCCGCATGGCCTTGAGGTGCTCGAGCACGATCCCGCCGTGCGAGTGCACGATTCCCTTGGGCAGACCCGTCGTGCCGGAGGAGTAGAGCACCCACAGCGGGTGGTCGAAGGGCACCGCCTCGAACTCCAGCGGGCCCGCCTCGGCGGTGAACTCCGCCCACGACACCACCGACCCGTCCGTCCCCTCGAGCGTGGCCTCCGGGTCGAGGTAGGGCACCAGCACGGTCTGCCGCACGGTCGGCAGCTGCTCCCGCAGCCCCGCGACGGTCGTGCGGATGTCGAAGGCCTTGCCGTTGTAGCGGTAGCCGTCGACGGCCAGCAGCACCACGGGCTCGATCTGCGCGAACCGGTCGTCCACGGCCCGGGCGCCGAAGTCAGGCGAGCACGAGGACCACACCGCGCCCAGCGACGCCGCCGCGAGGAAGGTGACCAGGGTCTCGACGGAGTTCGGGGCCAGCGCCACCACCCGGTCGCCCTTCCCGACGCCCGCGGCGACCAGCCCGGCCCGGGCGCGGGCGACCTGCTCGCGCAGCTCGGCGTGCGTGACGATGCGCTCCAGCCCGTCCTCGCGGGCGAACACCACCGCGGTGTCGGCGTCCTCACGGCCCGGCCCCGGGGTGAGGGCGTGCTCGGCGTAGTTCAGCGTGGCGCCCGGGAACCACTGCGCGCCGGGCATCTCCCGCGAGCCCAGCACCGCGGTCGGCCGGTCCCGGAAGATCACGCCCAGGAACTCCGCCGCCGCGCCCCAGAACCCCTCCAGGTCGCGCACCGACCAGGCGTGCAGCTCCGCGTAGTCCGTGTCGGACGCCAGCTCGACACCCTCGTGTTCCCGCACCCAGCGCGCGAACTCGGCGATAGCGGTGCGGCCGGCCTGCTCCGGGGACGGGGACCAGAGGACCTCGGGGACGTCGGCGTCGAGAGTCATGGCGCCATCGTCGCCGACGCCGTGGGAGCGGGGCCACCCCCGTGTGACCAGGGCGGTGGTACCGGGTTCAGCGCAGGTGGGAGTCGAACCAGTTGAGCATCCGCTGCCAGGCGTCGGCGGCGGTGGCGGGGTCGTCGTCGAAACGGTGGCCGGAGCCCGGGTAGGTGACGAGATCCGTGGCGACCTCGGACTCGCGGGCGGCGTCGAGCAGCCGGTCCAGCTCCGCCTCGTCGTCCCGGTCCCCGTAGATGCCGAGCCACGGGCAGGTCAGGCCGGGCGCGGCCGAGACCAGTGCGGGCAGCGGGCCCACCGGCTCGTCGATCCCGCCGCCGGCCACGGTGACCGCGGCGCCCAGGGTGCGCCGGGCGGCCACGAGCAGCGCGACGCTGCCGCCGAGGTCGAAGCCGACCACGCCCATCCGGTCCGGGGGCACCTCGTGGTCGGCGAGCCAGCCGAAGGCGGTGTCGGTGTCCGCCATGACCTGCTCCCCGTCCAGCCGGGCGACCTGGTCGGCGACCTGCTCCTCCGCGCCGTCGAGCTCGTCGGTCCCGTCCCGGTGGTAGAGGTGCGGGGCGACGACCAGCCAGCCGTCGCCGGCGATGCCCTCCACGAGCCGGCGCACCGTCTCGGTGACCCCGCGCGCCTCGTGCAGCACGACGATGCCCCCGCGCGGCCTGCCCTCGGGTTCCGCGACCGTGAGGCGCAGGTCGGAGCCGTCGACCAGGGGCACCGCCTCGGTGCGGATCTCGCTCATGCGGACAGCCTTCCACGACTCGGGGACGGGTCGCGGACGGGGCGGGTTACCGTGACGGACATGACGCCGATCCGTCCCGACCTGGACACCCTGCCCGCCTACGTCCCGGGCCGGGCGATCCCCGGGGCGATCAAGCTGGCGAGCAACGAGGTCGCGCTCGCACCGACGGCACCGGTGCTGGCGGCCATCGCCGAGGCCGCGGCGGCGGGCAACCGGTACCCCGACCTGGCCGTCGTCTCGCTGAGCGAGCGGCTCGCCTCGGAGCTCGACGTGACGCCGGACCGGATCGCCGTCGGCTGCGGCTCGGTCAGCCTCTGCCAGCAGCTCGTGCAGATCACCTGCCGGGAGACCACGGACGAGGTCGTCTACGCCTGGCGGTCCTTCGAGGCCTACCCGATCGTCACGCAGATCGGGAACGCCCGCGCGGTCACCGTGCCGCTCGACGGCGACTTCCGGCACGACCTCGACGCCATGGCCGCCGCCGTCACCCCGCGCACCCGGCTCGTGTTCGTGTGCAGCCCGAACAACCCCACCGGCACCGTGGTGCACCGGGCCGAGTTCGAGCGGTTCATGGACGCGGTCGGTCCGGACGTCGTCGTCGCGCTCGACGAGGCGTACCACGAGTACGTCACCGACCCGGAGGCCGTCGACGGGCTGCCCCTGCTCGACCGGTACCCGAACCTCGTGGTGCTGCGGACCTTCTCCAAGGCGTACCGGCTGGCGGGGCTGCGGGTGGGCTACGCGGTCACGGCGCCGGAGATCGCGACGGCGCTGAAGAAGGTGTGCGCGCCGTTCAGCGTCAGCACGGTGGCCCAGGCCGGGGCGATCGCCGCCCTGGACCACGCGGGCGAGCTGCTGGCGGCGTGCAAGGAGGCCGTCGGGGAGCGGGTCCGTGTGCGCGAGGCGCTGCTCGCCGCCGGCTTCACGGTGCCGCACACCCAGTCGAACTTCGTGTGGCTCGCGCTGGGCGGGCGGACGGCGGACTTCGCGGCGCACTGCCTGGAGCACAAGGTGGTGGTCCGGCCCTTCCACCCGGACGGGGTACGGGTCACGGTGACCACGCCGGAGGAGGACGACCGGTTCCTCGAGGCCGCCCGCAGCTTCTGACCCGGGTCCTTCGGCCCGGTTTCTCCGGGCATTTCCCCGATGTCGGGGCCGTGCGGCGGGTGTTCACTGGCCGTATGAGCCACTCGCCGTACGAGTACCCCGACCACCGGTCCGGCGGTGCCCCGCTCGTGCCGCGCGACGACGAGCGCAACTGGGCCATGGCCGCCCACGTGCTCAGCTTCGTGTCCGCCTGGTTCGCGCTCGGCCTGTTCGCGCCGTTGATCGTGCTGCTGGTGAAGGGCGGCGACTCGGCCTACGTCCGCCGGCACGCGGTCGAGTCGCTCAACTTCCAGATCAACGCCCTGGTCTGGACGGTGGTGTTCGGCGTGCTGGTCTTCGTCGGGATCGGGCTGGTCCTGCTGCCGCTCTACGGGGTGTTCTACGTGGCCTGCGTGGTGCTCGGCACGGTCCGCGCCTCGCAGGGGGTGGACTTCCGCTATCCGCTCACCCTGCGCCTCGTGCACTGACCCCGGACGCGCGGGCGGGCCCGGACCGTGTCGGTCCGGGCCCGTCGCGTGGGTGCGGTGGTGCGCGGGTGCGCCCGGGGCGGTCGCGCGGCGACCGCGGTCAGTGCCGGGCGCCGCGCCTCCCGTAGAGGCCCGCGACGATCACGACGAGGATCACGGCCACGACGATCTGGAAGATCGTCTCCCAGAAGTTCCACCCGGAGGTCCGCAGGTTCAGCGCCCGGGCGATGAACGTCCCGATGAAGGCGCCGACGATGCCGATGATGATCGTCAGCCAGATCGGGATGTTCTGCTTGCCCGGCACGAGCAGGCGGGCCAGCGCGCCGATGATGAGTCCGAACACGATCGCGGTGATGATGCCGGTGATGGTCATGGAACTCTCCCGACTGTGAGTGCAGGGCCACCCTCACGGTCGCCCCCCAAGGCGTCTGCCTAGCACAGCGCGACGGCCGTGGCCTCACGTGAGTCCGGTCGGGACCGAAGCGTTATCTGCCGTTCCCGCGCAGGTCAGGGGGTACACCCGGACGGATGACCACGGTCGGCGCAGCGCCCGGCCGCGGGCCCCGGACCGGATCAATATCGTCACCGTCCGTTTACGGCCCGCGTCCCCCGGGCACTCGCTCCTCGACCACATCGGACCGCTCCGGAGGAACCCGGCGCGACCGCGAGGAGGATATGCATGGGTGTCATCGGTTGGATCATCGTCGGGCTCGTCGTCGGTGCCCTCGCGAAGGCGATCATGCCGGGTAAGGACCCGGGCGGCATCATCGTCACCTGCATCATCGGCATCGTGGGCGGCCTGCTGGGCGGCTGGATCAGCTCGGCCCTGTTCGGCGTCGACACGGGCAGCTTCTTCGACCTGCGTACCTGGCTGATCGCCCTCGTCGGGTCGCTGGTGCTGCTCGGCATCTACCGGCTCGTCGTCGGCCGCCGCACGCGTACCCACGCCTGACCGCGACACCACGAACGGCGCCCGCCCCGGGGACCCCGGGTCCGGGCGCCGTCGTGTGTCGGCCCTCGGGCACGTGGCCGGCCCTGCCCCGCTCGGCCCGGTTCAGCCCTCGAGCACGTACCCGGCCCCGCGGATCGTGCGGATCCGCTCCGGCCCGATCTTGCGCCGCAGGTACGAGATGTAGACCTGGACCAGGTTCGGCGAGGCCGGTTCGGACCACACCTGGGTCGCCAGCTCCTCGTGCGACACGGTGGCGCCCGGCTCGGCGAGCAGCGCGGTGAGCAGCGAGAACTCGGTCGGCGACAGCGACACGGGATTGCCGTCCACGGTCACCTCGCCGAGCTCGGTGTCGACCACCAGCTCGCCGCGGCGGATCAGCGTGTGCCCGACGGCGCCGGTCATGCGCAACCGCAGCCGGATCCGCGCGGAGAGCTCGTCGACGGAGAAGGGGCGCACCACGTAGTCGTCCCGGTCGCTGCGCAGCTGCGCGATCACCGCGTTGCGCCGCTCACGCGGGGTGAGCACCACGACGGGCACGCTCGGTGACTCGGCGTGGACCGCCGCGAGGACGGCGGCGTGCTCGGGTCCGGGGAGATCGACGTCGAGCACCAGGAGGGCGGGCGGCGCGGCGCGGATCGCGTCGAGGACGGCGATGCCGTCGGCGGCGGGATCGGCACGCATCCCCTCGGCGCGGAGGGAACGCAGCACGGACGCCGACGCGGCGGTCGGGGGCAGCGCCACGAGGACGGGGGCGTACGGGGGCACGGACGCTCGAGCCGTCGCCTGAGACGGCACGAACACGGACGCACCCCCCGGGGGAGCAGCGGGGAGCATCGCGGACAAGCTTGGCCTGAAAGCCGCCCGATCACAATGTGTCAACGATCCGAACCGCGCGTGGCAGGCCGACGAGCGGCTCTCCCTGAGAACCCGGTTGCTCCGAACGGAGCAGCGCGAGTGGGGATCCCGGGGAGAACGGCACGCTCCGGCGCCTCCGGACGACCTGTCGGCGCGTCGAGGCAACCCCGGCTCTCAGCTTCACGGGAGGCGCCTCCGGTTCCTCCATATGGTCCTCGATCATGCGACGGAAACCCTCCGCCGCGGAGGACCGGCTCGACTCCCGCGAGCTGGTCGCCCGACTCTCCGCGGAGCACGGCTCCCCCGCCGGCCGACCGGGCCGTCCGGCGCGTCGGCGGCATGCCGCCGGTGCCACGGCCACGATCCCGGCGCCGCGCTCCGTCGACCACCACGGGACCGGGGGCCCCGAGACCCCCGGAGACCCCGGAGACCTCGGGGACGTCGGGAACGTCGGGAACGTCGGGCACTACGGTGCGCGCGAGCCGGCCC
This sequence comes from Pseudonocardia lutea, assembly GCF_042658055.1. NCBI lineage: Bacteria > Bacillati > Actinomycetota > Actinomycetes > Pseudonocardiales > Pseudonocardiaceae > Pseudonocardia > Pseudonocardia lutea. Next base: position 82,412 of record NZ_JBHSQK010000006.1, on the reverse strand, counting down.
TCCTGACGCACGCGGCGTCGCTCGGGCTCGACCCCGAGGGCGCCGGTCCGCCGCCGATCAGCCCGATGACCGGGCTGCCGGTGGTCACGGCGGCCGACATCATCGCGGGTCCCGCACAGGTCGCGGGCGGGAACGGCGCCGACGACCCGAGCGGCGCCGGCGGCTCGGTCGTCGAGCGGGACGTCCCCGGCCGCCGCCCGGCCCGCGGCCACCGGCGCCCCCGGCGTTCGACCCTGCGCCGGTTCGCCCCCGTCACGGTCGGGGTCGCCACGGTCCTGGTCGCGGCCGCGGTCGCCCTGCTGCTGCGACCCGCGTCGGACGACGGGCCGGATCGGGCGGCGTCGTTGACCTCGTCCGACACGGCCCAGGGCGCCCCGGACCCGCTCTCCACCGGGGTCGCGCCCGTCCCGGCCCCCGGCGCGCTGAGCCAGGCGGTGGACGCAGCGCGCGAGCACGCCACGACGACGACCCGACCGCCGGCCGCGTCGGCGGATCCGGCGCCCGGTACCGCCCGGGCGCGCGGTCCGGTGTCGGCGGGTGACGGCTCCACGGCGGCGGGCCGGTTCGGCTGGACCCCGGTCGGCGGTGACGAGTTCTCCGGCGGCCTGGGCAAGTGGGGGCTCTACGACGGCGCCGGCCACGGCGGCAACGGCCGGCGCACCCCGGACGCGGTGTCCACCTCCGGCGGTGTCCTCACCATCCGCGGCGACTCGAACGGCAACACCGGCGGCATGGCGTACAACGAGGGCCGCCAGTACGGCCGGTACGAGATGCGCGCCAAGTTCCCGGCCGGGGACTCCCAGTACCACCCGGTCCTGCTCCTGTGGCCGAGCGACGTCGAATGGCCCCGCGGCGGCGAGATCGACTTCGCCGAGACCGACAGCGCGTCGAACGGGGTGTCCTTCTTCCTGCACTACGGGGCGGACAACAAGCAGAAGTCCGCGAACCGGAAGATCGACATCGGCCAGTGGCACAACTACGCCGTGGAGTGGACGCCGAACGGGATCACCGGTTACCTCGACGGGCAGCAGTGGTTCTCCAGCACGGACCCGGGCACGCTCCCGCCGGGGAAGATGCACCCCACCATCCAGCTCGACTACTTCCCGGACGGCGGCTCCCCCCGCCCGACGGAGATGCAGGTCGACTGGTTGCGCATCTACTCCTGAGCTGCCGAGGGTCCTGCGGTCCTACCGCCCGCGGACCAGCCGGACCACCTCGTCAACGCGCGGCTCGAGCTGCGCCCACCCCTCGCGGAGCAGCTCCAGCGGCCGGCCGTCGGCGAGCTGCCAGATCACGGCCGCGGCGGCCAGCGAGGCGAGGGCGACGAGGACGAGCAGCACGCGCCCGAAGCGGGCCCGGCGCAGCCGGCGTCGGCGCCGGGCGGCGGACTCGGCCCAGGTCCGCGGGCCGGTGGCACGGAGCGTCGCACGCGGGGCGCGGTGCGCGGGGCCGTGCGCCGGCCGGGGCGGCATCGGGCGGCGCGGCATCGGTCGCAGCGCCGGGCGTGGCACGTGGATCCGGGCGGTCGACGCGTCGGTGAGGGCAGAGCTCGGCGGCAGGCTCATGGTCGGTCCATCCGGCTACGGGTCGGTCATCCGTCTGTCGAGCAGATCTCTCTCCGCGTTAGCCGTGCGACTGGGCCGAACGGGCGGTCCTGAACGCCCGATCCACCCACGGTGACGGGCCCGTCTCACTCCGTGTGACTACGCTACCCGGGGTAGCGGATCAGCAGCGAGGCGTGCACGTCCTCCGGTCCGACGGCCGCGTACCCGTGGGGAGCGTCGGCGACCCACTCGAGATACCCGCCGGGCCCGGCGAGGCCGGGCGCGTCCGACCGCCCGGCGCGGAGCTCGCCCGCGAACACCGTGGCGTGTTCGGTGACGCCGGGGTGGTGGGGCGGCGAGGTCTGCTCGGCGCCCGCGGGGATCCGCATGCGGTACAGCTCGTAGGTCGCGGGGCCGTCCTCGAAGACCCGCAGCAGTTCCATGTCGACGGCCGCGCCCCGGATCCGCGGGCTGCCGCCGCCGGACACCAGGGCGGTCAGCGCCACCCCGAGGGCGGCCGCCACGGCGTGCAACGTGTCCAGGGTGGGGTTGCGGGTGCCGGCCTCGAGCCCCGAGAGCGTGGCCTTGCCGACCGACGCCCGGCGGGCCAGCTCGGACAGCGACATCCCCCGTTCCGTGCGCAGCGCCCGCACGCGGGGGCCGACGTGGGCGGCGCCACCGGGGAGCGCGGGCCCGGACCGGTCCGGCGGTCCGTGAGCGACGTGCGCGTCCGCCGGTCCGGACTCGCTTGCCGTCGTCGCGTCCATGGGGTTATCGTCCCATCCCGGCCGCCGTTCCGTAAACGGAACGGGGCGGGAGGAGGCGTGGTGCGTGCGATCGCTCGACCGGTGCTGGCCGGCGTGGTCACGGCGATCGTCGGGTTCGGCGGCTCGTTCACCGTGGTGCTCACCGGGCTCCGGGCGGCGGGCGCGTCGGAGGCGCAGGCGGCGTCGGGGCTGCTGGCGGTCGCAATCGGCTCCGGGATCGTCGCGCTCGTGCTGGGCCTGCGTACCCGGATGCCGGTGAGCATCGCGTGGTCGACGCCCGGGGCGGCGCTGCTGATCTCGTCCGGTGCCCCGGAGGGCGGCTTCCCGGCGGCCGTGGGCGCCTTCCTGCTGTGCGGGGTGCTGATCGTCGTCGCCGGGCTGGTGCGCCCGCTCGGGCGGCTCATCGCGGCGATCCCGGGGCCGATCGCGGCCGCGATGCTGGCCGGGGTGCTGCTCGACCTCTGCCTCGCGCCGGTCCGGGCCCTGCACGACGTGCCGCTCCTGGCCGCGCCGGTGATCGTCGTCTGGGCGCTGGTGGCCCGGTTCGCCCGGCAGTGGGCGGTGCCGGCCGCGCTGGTCGTGGCGATCGCGGGCATCGCGCTCACGGGGCCGGGTCTCGACGGGGTGGACCTCGCGCCCCGCCTGGAGTGGACCGCGCCGGTCTTCACGCCGTCCGCCCTGATCGGGATCGGGCTGCCGCTGTTCCTGGTCACGATGGCCTCGCAGAACGTGCCGGGCATGGCCGTGATGGCGCAGTACGGCTTCGTGCCGCGGCTGCGCGGGATCCTCGTCGCGACCGGGCTGGCGACGCTCGGCGCCGCCCCCTTCGGCGGGCACGCGGTGAACCTCGCCGCGATCAGCGCCGCGCTGGCCGCCGGGCCCGACGCCGACCCGGACCCGGACCGGCGGTGGATCGCCTCGGTCACGGCCGGGCTGGGCCTGGCGGTGCTGGGCCTGGGCGCCGGGCTGGCCACCGCGTTGCTGCTGCTCTCCCCACCGGTACTGGTGGAGGCGGTCGCCGGGCTCGCCCTGCTGGGCGCGCTCGCCGGGGCGGTGACCTCGGCCGTCGCGCAACCCGAGGGCCGGGAGGCGGCGATCGTGACGTTCGTGGTCACCGCCGCCGGGGTGTCGTTCCTCGGTCTGGGCTCGGCGTTCTGGGGCCTGCTCGCCGGCGGCGCGATGCTGCTCCTGCACCGCCGCCGCACCCGGACGGTCAGCTCAGCAGGGCGGCCAGCCGGGCGTCGGACTCCGCGAGGGCGGCCCGGTCGAAGGTCGACGAGCTGACCAGCAGCTCGTCGGCCCCGGTGCGGGTGAGGAGCGCGTCGAGCCGGGTGGCGACGGTCTCCTGGTCGCCCACGATCGTGCGGCGCGGCGCGCCCTCCATCGTGGTCCGCTGCCGCGTGGACAGCGGCCGGTCCGGGTCCGGCGGCTCCAGCGGCGGGAACTCGCCGGTGCTGCGCGCCGCCGCCAGCGCCCAGGCCTCGGGCAGGGCGAGCTCCGGGTCGCCCACGAGCACGTCGAGCGACACGACGATGCAGGCCCGATCCCCCGCGCGGTCGCGGTAGTCCGCGAGCGCCGCCGCCCCGGCCGGGGTGTCGTCGAGCACCGGCCCACCCACGACGACCGGCAGTCCCAGGTCCCCCGCCACCGCCAGCCCCTTGCCCGTGGCCAGCACGAACAGCGGGACCGGCGCGTCGAGCCGGGGGCGGGCGGTGACGGGCGCGGTGCCGTCGAGGTAGGCGCGCAGCTCGTCGAGGTCCTCGCGGAAGGTGTCGGCGCCGTCGGTCCGCAGGGCGTGCCGGACCGGTGCGGTGAAGCCGAGCGAGCGCCCGACGCCGACGTCGATCCGGCCGGGATGCAGCGCGGCCAGCACCCCGACCTGCTCGGCCACGACCATCGGCTGGTGGTTGGGCAGCATGATCCCGCCGGAGCCGACGCGGATGCGCGACGTCGCGGCGGCCACCGCGGCCATGAGGACGGCGGGGCTGCCGCTCGCGATGCCGGGGACCGCGTGGTGCTCGGCCACCCAGAACCGGTGGTAGCCGAGCTCCTCGGCCCGCTGCGCCCGCTCGACGGTGTGGCGCAGCGCCGCGGAGTCCGGCTCCCCGGCCCTCGTCCGCGACCGATCCAGCAGCGAGAGACGCACACACCTCCCAACGCCCCGCGAGTCGGCGGTATTCGGCGACCGAGTCGCACATCCCGGAAGGTCCCGAGAAGTGCGGTTCGGTCGCGTGAGAGTGCCGACTCGCGGGATCAGGTCAGGTTGCGGCGCTCCAGGAGCGGGCGGATCTGGGGGTCGCGGCCGCGGAAGGCGCGATAGGCCTCCATCGCGTCGACGCTGCCGCCCTTCGACAGCAGCTCGCGGCGGAAGTGGTCGCCGTTCTCGCGGCGCAGCCCGCCGTTCTCCTCGAACCACTCGACGGTGTCCGCGTCGAGGACCTCGGACCAGATGTAGGAGTAGTAGCCGGCCGAGTACCCGCCCGCGAAGACGTGGTTGAAGTAGGTGCTGCGGTAGCGCGGCGGCACGAGCGGGTGCGCGATGCCGGCCTTGCGCAGCGCCTCGGCCTCGAAGGCCAGGACGTCCTCGACGGTGTCGTCGACGCTGAGCGTGTGCCAGGCCTGGTCCAGCAGCGAGGCCGCCAGGTACTCGGTGGTCCGGTAGCCCTCGCCGTAGGCCCGGCTGGCCAGCAGCTTCTCCAGCAGCTCGGGCGGCAGCGGTTCGCCGGTCCCGTGGTGGCGGGCGTACCGGCCGAGGATCTCCGGGCGCTCCAGCCACATCTCGTTGACCTGGGAGGGGAACTCGACGAAGTCCCGCGGCACGGACGTCCCGGAGAAGGTCGGGTACCGCACGGCCGAGAACAGCCCGTGCAAGGCGTGCCCGAACTCGTGGAAGAGGGTACGGACCTCGTCGATGGTCAGCAGCGTGGGCTCGCCCTCGGCCGGCTTGGCGATGTTGAGCGTGTTCATCACGACGGGCCGCGTGCCGAGCAGCCCGGACTGCGGGACGAGCGCGTTCATCCACGCGCCGCCGCGCTTGGACTCGCGGGCGTAGTAGTCGCCGCCGTAGAGGCCGAGCGGGGTGCCGTCCGCGTCGAAGACCTCCCAGTACCGGACGTCGGGGTGGTAGGTCGGCAGGTCGTGGCGCTCGTGGAACTGGATCCCGTAGAGCTCCTCGGCCGCGTGGAACACCCCGTGCACCAGCACCCGCTCCAGCTCCAGGTAGGGGCGCAGCAGCGCGGCGTCGACCTCGAAGCGCTCCCGGCGCACCCGCTCGGCGCAGAACGCCCAGTCCCACGGCTCGAGCGCGTGCCCGGCGGCCGCGGCGAGCTCGCCGGCCTCGGCGTCGGCGTTGCGCATCGCGGCCGGCGCGAGGTCGGCCAGCATCGCGGCGACGGCGTCGACCGAGCCCGCCGTGTTGTCGTCGATCACGTAGGCGGCGTGGCTCGGGAAGCCCAGGAGCCGGGCGCGCTCCGCGCGCAGCGCCACGAGCCGCAGCACGACCTCCCGGGTGTCGTTCTCGTCGCCCTGCGCGCCGCGCCCGATCGACGCCTCGAAGATCTCGCGCCGCAGCTCCCGGTCGGTGAGCGACTCGAGCACCGGCTGACCGGTCGGCAGCACCAGCGTGATCAGGAAGCCGCTGCCGTGCCCGCGGTCCTTCGCCGCGGCCGCCGCCGCCGAGATCGCGCCCGGGGACAGCCCGTCCAGCTTCGCGACGTCGTGCACGTGCACCGCCGCCGCGTTCGCCCCGGCGAGCAGGCGGGCGCTGAAGGTCGTGGACAGCGAGGACAGCTCGGCGTTGATCGCGCTGAGCCGCTCCTTGTCGGCCTCGTCCAGCTCGGCCCCGGCCCGGACGGCGTCGCGGTGGTGGCGCTCCAGCAGCCGCCGCGACTCCGGGTCGAGGCCCAGCTCGTCGCGCTGGACGTGCAGCTCCGCGATCCGCGCGAACAGCCGCGGGTCCAGGGCGATCGCGTCGGCGTGCGCGGCGAGCATCGGGGCGACGGCGGCGCGCACCTCCTCGATCCGCGGGGTGGTGTGCGCGCCGGCGCGGCTGAAGAAGACCCGCGACACCCGGTCGAGCGTGCGGCCGGAGAGCTCGAGGGCCTCGATGGTGTTGGCGAAGGTCGGCGGGCCGGACCCCAGGATCGCCTCGACCTCGGCCCGCTGCTCCGCCATCCCCGCCTCGAACGCCGGCAGGTAGTCCTCGTCGGTGATCGCCGCGAAGTCCGGCAGGCCGTAGGGCAGCTCGCTCGGCGCGAGGAAGGGGTTCGCCATCCCCCCACGCTAGCCCGGGCCGCGGCGCCGGAGGGTCGGGCTCGGGCGGGCCGGGCCGGCACACCCGCTCGGCCCCGCCGGCACACCCGCAACGACGGCGGCGCACCCGGTCGACGGGCAGTACCACGCCTACCGGGGTGTGCGAGGCCTACCGGGGTGTGCGAGCTGATCGGCCCTGCGGACACGGGCGCGCTCACCCCGGCATCCGCGGGTCCGCGGTCGCGCGGCGCGGCCAGGCGCCGACCGCTGTCACATCCCTCCGGGCGCGTCACACCCGGGCGGGCACGAGGCACCCCGGCCAGCGCGACCTGCCCCGGCCAGCGCGACATGCCCCGGCCAGCGCGACATGCCCCGGCCAGCGCGACATGCCCCGGCCAGCGCGACATGCCCCGGCGAGCGCAGCACGCTATGCCTCGGCGGCCACGCCACACCCCGGCGGCCACGCCACACCCCGGCGGCCGCGACACACCCTGTCGACGGGGTGTATCGCGCTCTGACCGGTTGTGACGCCGGGCCCTGCAGGGTGTGCCGGACGCGAGCGGGTGCGCCAGCCCACCCGCACCGGTGTGTCCCACTCGGAAGGGTGTGCCGGACGCGCGCGGGGGCGGCAACCCCACCCGCACCGGTGTGTCCCACCCGAAGGGATGTAGCGACGCGAGCGGGTGCGGCAGCCCGACGCGGAGCGGCGTGTCCTATTCGGAGAGGGTGTGGCCGAATCGAGCGGGGGTGGCAGTACGCCCAGGAGCGGGTGGGCCCGGTCCGGGTGTGCTCGAGGGTGTCGTGGGTCCGCGGGCCGGCTCCCGGCGTCACCCGGCGGCTCACCAGAGCGACTGGACCACCACGCCGTCGTGCAGGGTGGAGACCGTGTTCCGCCTGCTCCACGCCATGAACGCCGGCGGGTCCTCCCAGCTCTCGATCGCCTGCCGCCAGTGCTCGGGCACGCCGGCGGGACCCTGATGGACCTCGTTGAGCACGAAGATCGTGTTCCCGGTCGGCGCCGAGTTCGGGTCCACCGGGTCGGAGAGCTCCGGCCCCTTCGAGATCGTGTAGGAGAGCGGCGCCTCCTCGCCCTCCCGGGGATGGCCGGTCATCCACTTCGCGTGGCTGGGTGAAGATCCGGTCGCCCTCCGCGACCTCGTCCGGACCGACCGTCCACGTGACGACGATGTTCGTCCTGCCCGTCTCCGACACCGGTGTCCTCCTCGGGGTCGGCCCCGCACGCCGGCGGGACGCGTACCGGGCTCACGCCCCGGAGCGCGAGGTGGCAACTACGTACTTGTCCATATTGGCCCGGCCAGCAGCTCCGCCGCCCGCTCGCCGATCATCACGGCGGTGGCGGCGGGGCCGCGCCGAGGGACCGCCGGGAGCACCGAGGTGTCCGCCACCCGCAGGTTGGCGAACCCGTGCACCCGCAGGTCCGGGCCCACGACCCGGCCGAGGGCGGCGCTGCCGCAGAGGTGCACGGAGGTGGTCAGGACCTCCCGGATCCAGCCGTCGAGCCGCACGTCGTTGCCGAGCACCCAACCCTCGGGTACCGCGCGGTCGAGGCCGGCGACCCGCAGCAGGTCCGCGGCGATCCGGATCGCGGCGCGCAGCCGTCGTCGATCGGCCTCGGTGCGCAGGTAGCGGTAGTCCAGCAGCGGCGGCGCGAGCGGGTCGGCCGAGGTGATGGTGAGGTCGCCGTGGCTCTCGGGGCGCTGCAGCGCGCACATCAGGTGCACCTCGCGGCCTTCGCTGAAGGGCCGCGCGAACAGCAGGATCTCCAGGTCGCCCGCCGGGTCGGAGCCCGAGTCCAGGTTCAGCGCGGCCTGCCCGGCGACGGCGTCGGGGTGCGGCGGCGGCCCGGGCCACCGGAAGGGCAGGTAGACGCTCGGGTGGTCGGACCATCCCTGCCCGACCGGCAGCTCCACCCGCACCGGCACGCCGACCTGCCGGAGCACCGGCTCGGGTCCCACCCCGCTGTGCAGCAGCAGGTGGGGCGATCCCACGGCTCCGGCCGCCAGCACCACCTCCCCGGCCCGGATCGTGCCCGCCGTCGTCTCGACGCCGAGGGCGCGGTCGCCCGCCAGCAGCACCCGCAGCGCCCGGACCTCCGGCCGCACGGTCAGCGTGGGCGTCTCCGGCGCCGCGCCCCACGGCGGCGGGAGGTAGGCCGTCGCGGCGCTGATCCGCACGCCCTCCGCGGCGTTCGACGGGACGGGCCCCGCCCCGGGCGGTCCGCCGGCGTTCTTGTCGGGCTCGTCGGGATAGCCGAGCGTGGCGCAGGCGCCGAGGAACACCGGCGTGACCGGGGCGAGCAGGTGCCCGGCGGGCCGGCGAACCCGCAGCGGCCCGGCGGCGCCGTGCACCGGCCCGTCGAGGTCGAGGTCGGCTTCCGAGCGCCGGTAGTACGGGAGGACGTCGTCGTAGGACCAGCCGGGGACCGCCCAGTCCGCGAAGTCCTGCGGCACCGCGCGCACGAAGTACGACCCGTTGATCGCCGAGGAGCCGCCCACCACCCGCCCGCGGGGCACCGAGACCATCCGGCCGCGCACCAGCCGCGCGGCGTACTCCCAGTTCAGCGGGTGCCCGGGGGCGGTGGCGGCGAGCGACGCGGCGCTCGTGACGTCCGGCAGCCGGGAGGCCGGTCCCGCCTCGACCAGGCAGACCGAGCGGTCGCCGCGCTCGGCCAGCCGGCCGGCCAGCGCGCACCCGGCCGAGCCCGCACCGACCACCACCACGTCGTATCCGGGGTCGGTCACGGTGCGAGGATGCCGCACGTGAGCCCCCGGGACAGCAGTGCCGCGCGCGACCTCGCCGACTTCGTCTCCGCCTCCCCCACCCCGTACCACGCGGTGGCCGAGGCGGTCCGGCGGTTGCGCGGGTCGGGGTTCACCGAGCAGGTCGAGACCGAGGAGTGGGACGACTCGCCGGGCGGGCGGTACCTGGTGCGGGACGGCACCCTGCTGGCCTGGCACGTCGGCGACGGCGCCCGGCCGGGCTCGCCGTTGCGGATCTTCGCCGCGCACACGGACTCGCCCACGCTGAAGGTCAAGCCGCGCCCGGACACCGGCGCGGCGGGCTGGCGGCAGGTCGCCGTGGAGGTCTACGGCGGCGCGCTGTGGAACTCGTGGCTGGACCGCGACCTGGGGCTGGCCGGCCGGCTCGCGCTGTTCGACGGGACCGTGGTGCCGGTGAACGTCGACCGGCCGCTGCTGCGCGTGCCGCAGCTGGCGATCCACCTGGACCGGCAGGTCAACCAGGGCCTCACCCTCGACGCCCAGCAGCACCTGCTTCCGATCTGGGGCGTCGGCGAGGTCCGGGAGGGCGACCTCCTCGAGTTCCTCGCCGCCGAGGCCGGGGTCGACCCGCGGCAGATCGCCGCGCACGACCTCGTGGTCCACGACCTCACCCCGCCGGCCCGGCTCGGCCGCGATGGTGAGCTGCTGGCCTGCCCTCGCCTGGACAACCTGGCCTCGGTGCACGCCGGGCTGGCCGCGCTGTTCGCGGCGTCCCGGTCGAGCACCGGGGTGATCCCGGTGTTCGTCGGCTTCGACCACGAGGAGATCGGCAGCGGCACGGCGACCGGCGCCGCGGGCCCGCTGCTGGAGACCCTGCTGACCCGGCTCGCGGGCGGGTTCGACGTCCGGGCGCGGGCCTTCGCGGCGTCGCGCTGCCTCTCGGCGGACGTCACCCACGCGGCGCACCCCAACTACCTGGAGCGATACGACCCGGGCCACCGGAGCATCCCCAACGGCGGACCGACGCTCAAGGTCAACGCCAACCAGCGCTACGCGACGGACGCGCCCGGTGCCGCCGCCTGGCACCGCGCCTGCCAGCGCGCGGGCGTCCCGACGCAGTTCTTCGTCGGCAAGAACACCATGCCCTGCGGAACGACGGTGGGGCCGATCGTGGCGACCCGGCTCGGGATCCGGACCGTCGACGTCGGCATCCCGGTGCTGTCGATGCACTCGGCCCGCGAGCTGTGCGGCGTCGACGACCCCGGCCACCTCGCCGCCGCGGGCGCCGCCTTCCTCACGGACCCGACATAACGGGCTCAATGGACTCCTGTCACGCTTCCGTTTGACGCCGCACGCACCACGCGTCACCGTCGGCCCGTCTATTCCGCGACGACGGGGAGCAGACGATGACCGGTACGGTGAGCGGCCCTCGCGACGCCGAGGCGATCCAGCGGTCGCAGCGACGGCGGGCGGTGTTCGCCTCGACCGTCGGCACGACGATCGAGTGGTACGACTTCTTCCTCTACGGGACGGCGGCCGCGCTCGTCTTCCCGAAGCTGTTCTTCCCCGGTGAGGATCCCTACGTCGGGATCCTGCTGGCCTTCGGGACCCAGTTCGCCGGTTTCGCGGCGCGGCCGATCGGCGCGGCGATCTTCGGGCACTACGGCGACCGGATCGGCCGCAAGTCCACCCTGATCATCACGCTGCTGCTGATGGGGATCGGCACGGCGCTGATCGGCGTGCTGCCGACGTACGCGGCGATCGGTCTCGCCGCGCCCATCCTGCTGACGATCCTGCGGATCGTGCAGGGCGTCGCCGTCGGCGGCGAGTGGGGCGGGTCGGTGCTGCTCGCCATGGAGTGGGGCCACGCCAAGCAACGCGGGTTCATGGCCAGCTGGCCGCAGCTCGGCGTCCCGGTCGGCCTGCTGATCTCGACCGGGCTGGTGCAGCTCATGTCCGCGACCACCGGCCCGGCCTTCCTCACCTGGGGCTGGCGGGTGCCGTTCCTGGTGAGCGTGGTGCTCGTCGGCGTCGGGCTCTACGTCCGGCTCCGGGTCCTGGAGAGCCCGGAGTTCGCCGCGGTCAAGGCGAAGCAGACCGTGGTGAAGCTGCCGATCGTCGACGCCTTCCGCACCCAGTGGCGGGAGATCCTCAGCTCGGCCTTCGTGCGGCTGTCCGAGCAGGCCCCCTTCTACCTGTTCATCACGTTCGTGCTCAGCTACGGCACCCAGCAGCTGCAGCTGAACCGGGGTTCACTGCTCAACGACACGCTGGTCGCCGCGGCGATCGGGCTGTTCAGCGTGCCGTTCTTCGGCTGGCTCTCGGACCGGATCGGCCGGCGCACCATGTACGGCATCGGCATCGTGTGCACCGCGCTGTTCGCCTTCCCGTACTTCGGCCTGCTGAACACCCGGGTCGCCGGGCTGGTGCTGCTGGCGATCGTGCTGTCGCTGATCTTCCACGACATGCAGTACGGCCCGCAGGCCGCGCTGATCGCCGAGAGCTTCGGCACCAACATCCGCTACAGCGGCGCCGGCCTGGGATACCAGCTCGCGTCGGTGATCGCCGGCGGGCCCGCTCCGCTGATCGCCGCGTACATCCTCAAGAACACCGGGTCCAGTACGGGGATCGCCTGGTACATCGTGATCTGCTGCGTGATCGCCATGATCGCGCTGCTGGTGATGCCGCGCCGCACGCTCCCGGACGAGAGGTCGGTGGAGGCGGCCGTGACCCAGGGCTAGAAGCAGGGGTGGGACCGGGCGAACCGGGCGGCCGGAGATACGGTCCGTGACCGTGACGGATGTCTGCTTCGAGACCGCCCGCGGCATGGCGGCGGCGCTGCGCCGCAAGGAGATCTCGGCGCGCGAGCTGGTCGCGGCCCACCTCGACCGGATCGAGTCGTGCAACGGGGCGGTCAACGCCGTCGTCACGCTGGTCGCGGAGAAGGCCCTGGCCGAGGCCGCGGTGGCCGACGACCGGCTGGCGGCGGGCGAGCCGGTCGGGCCGCTGCACGGCATCCCGATGGCGCACAAGGACACGCACGCCACCGCGGGGATCCGCACCACGAAGGGCTCGCCGATCCTGGCGGACCACGTCCCGGCCGAGGACGAGCTCGTGATCGAGCGGATCCGGGCGGCCGGCGCCATCACGCTGGGCAAGACCAACGTGCCGGAGTTCGCGGCCGGCTCGCACACGTTCAATCCGCTCTTCGGCGTCACCCGCAACCCCTACGACCTCGGCCGCAGCGCGGGTGGGAGCTCCGGGGGCGCCGCCGCCGCGCTGGCCACGGGCATGCACCCGCTCGCCGACGGCAGCGACACGGGCGGATCACTGCGCAACCCGGCCTCGTTCTGCAACGTCGTCGGGTTGCGTCCGGCGCCCGGCCGTGTGCCGTCGCACCCCGTCGAGCTGGCCTACTCCACCCTCAACGTGCAGGGGCCGATGGCGCGCACGGTTGCGGACGTCGCGCTCCTGCTGTCCGTCATGGCCGGGCCGGACCCGCGCAGCCCGATCGCGATCGAGGAGAAGGGGTCGGTGTTCGACGTGCCGCTGGGCCGGGACCTGGCCGGGCTGCGGGTGGCGTGGTCCCCGGACCTGGGCGGGTCGATCCCGGTCGACGCGGCCGTCACGGCGGCGCTGGAACCGCAGGTCCGGGTGCTCGAGGAGCTGGGTGCGACGGTGGAGCGCGCCGACCCGGACCTGCGCGGGGCCGACGAGGTGTTCCGCACCCTGCGGGCCTGGGTCTTCGCGGTGTCGATGGGGCCGTTGCTGGACCGGCACCGCGACCGGATGAAGCCGACGCTCGTCGGCAACATCGAGGAGGGACGGCGGCTGACCGGCGCCGACGTCGCCCGTGCCGAGCTCCTGCACTCCGCCCTCTTCCACCGGATGCGGCGGTTCTACGAGAGCTACGACCTGCTCGCGCTGCCGGTCTCGCAGGTTCCCCCGTTCCCGGTGGAGATGGAGTACCCGACCGAGATCGCGGGTGTCACGCAGGGCTCGTACCTGGACTGGATGCGCTCGGCCTACCTGATCTCGGCCTGCGGTCACCCGGCGATCTCCGTGCCCGGCGGCTTCACGCCCGACGGGCTGCCGGTCGGGCTGCAGCTGGTGGGGAGCCACCGCGGCGAGGCGGCGCTGCTGCACGCCGCGCACGCCTTCGAGCAGGCCACGCGGGTCGGCGAGCGCAGGCCCCCGCTGGTGGCCTGACGTGCGTCGCCCCCGGCACCCGTGGGGGCGCCGGGGGCGGCGGGATTCGCGTCAGCTCCCCCTGACGCGGTGGTCCGTCTGCTCCGACTCGAGGATCCAGGCGGCCAGGTCCGGGATCAGGGCGTCCCGCGTGAACCGGTGGCCGAAGTCGGCGTAGGCCATCAGCTCGCGGCTGACCAGCTCCCCCACCCGGTTCGGGAACAGCCGGCGGGCGCGTGCGGCCGCCGTCCTGATCTCGTGCTGCTCGGTGAAGGACATCCGCTCGGTGCCGTTCACCCGTCCGTCCTCTCTCGTGCCGTGCCGGATCAGCATGAACCTCGGACGGAAGCCGGGCCAGGTGGGAAATATGCGTACACAGGATTGGGGAGGCGGGCGCTACGGTGGCACCTCGATCCGAGGGGGGAACCGTGCTCATCACGACCATGAACGACGTCCCGGGGCACCGGATCACGCAGGTCCACGGCGAGGTCTTCGGGCTCACGGTGCGCTCGCGCAACGTCGGCTCGCAGCTCGGGGCGGCCTTCAAGTCGCTCGCCGGGGGTGAGCTCAAGGGCATGACGAAGAACCTCGAGTCCAGCCGCCAGGAGGCGATCGACCGGCTGACCCGGGCCGCCGAGGCGCACGGCGCGAACGCCGTGGTCGCGATGCGCTTCGACACCACGGAGATGGGCGACACCTGGTCGGAGGTCTGCGCCTACGGCACCGCCTGCTCGGTCGAACCCGCCTGAAGCAGTTCCCGGAGGGCGTCCGCGGCCTTGAGCGCCGAGCCGGTCAGCACGGCGACCACCCGCTCGCCGGGCTGCAGCACGCCCCGGCTCCGGAACGCGCGGATCGCCGGGACCACCTGCGCGCTCGTCGGCTCGGCGTAGAGGCCGCGGCGGGCGAGGGCGAGGGCCGCCGGCCCGATCTCCCCCTCCGGCACGGCCACCATCGCGCCGCCGGAGGCCCGGACGGCCGCGAGCACCTCGCGGTCCCGCACCGGCTGGGCGATCGCCGTGCCCTCGGCGATCGTGTGCGGCCAGGCCGCGGGCGCGACGACCTCCTCCCCCGCCTCGAACGCCGCGACGAGCGGGCTGCAGTGCCGCGGCTGCGCGACCAGCAACCGTGGCCGGCGGTCGATCGCGCCGGCGGCGAGCAGCTCGGAGAAGCCCAGGTGGCAGCCCAGGACCAGGCTGCCCGCGCCGCACGGCAGCACGACGGCGTCCGGAGCGGTGAAGTCCAGGTCCTCCCATATCTCGTAGGCCAGCAGCTTGGTGCCCTGCAGGAAGAAGGGGTGCCAGTTGTGGCTGGCGTAGAAGACCTCGGCCGAGCGGCGGACCGCCTCGTCGGCGGTCGCCTGGCGGGAGCCCGGGACCAGGTCGACGGCGGCCCCGTGCGCCCGGCTCTGCTGGATCTTGGCGGGCGACGTGGACTCCGGCGCGAGGATGGTGGCCGCGATCCCGGCGGCGGCGGCGTAGGCGGCGACGGACGAGCCGCCGTTGCCGCTGCTGTCCTCGAGGAGCGCGCCGACGCCCTGGGCGCGCAGCAGCGAGACCATCACGGAGCTGCCGCGGTCCTTGAAGCTCGCCGTGGGGTTGAACCACTCGAGCTTGAGGCCGAGGTCCAGGTCCTGCACCCGGAACGGCAGCAGCGGCGTCGCCCCCTCGCCCAGGGTCACCGGCTCCAGCGGGAGCGGCAGGGCCGCGGCGTAGCGCCACTGCGAGCGGACGGCCGCGTCCACCCGGTCCCGGGTGATGCCCGGCAGCGGCTCGACCATCAGCGGGGAGCCGTCGTCGCCGCGCCAGCGCGGCTCGTCGAGCGGGTAGCGGCGGCCGGACCTGTCGAGGAGCATCGCCCGTCATCCTCGCGCACCGGGTGAGCGGGAGAACACACCGCGGGGGCCCGCCCCGGCGCGAGGCCGACCCGGTTCGTAGTGGCGCGGACCCGGTCGGGCAACATAACGTCGTACCCGGATCCACGACCTCAGGGGGCCGCATGTCATCGCAGGGTTCGGGCCGGCACACGGCCGTGGCGACGGTGGTGTCGGCCATCGTGGCCGTCGCGCTGCTCGCGCTGCTGCTGTTGGTGATGACCGGCTTCGCGCCGCCGCTCGGGGCGAACACCACCCAGGTGATCGTGGGGCTGGTCTGCTTCGGGGCCCTCTACTTCCTGCTGGCGAAGCTGGTCTTCCCGCAGTTCGAGAAGCTCTACGCCGAGCGCGAGGAGCGGATCGAGGGCGGTCTGGCCCGCGCCGAGGAGACCCGCGCCGAGGCGCTGGAGCTCAAGCAGCAGTACGAGCAGCAGCTCGCCGAGGCCCGCGCCGAGGCCGCGCGCATCCGCGACGCCGCCCGTGCCGAGGGCGCCGAGGTCAAGGCCGAGCTGCGGGCCGAGGCCGAGCAGGAGGCCGCGGGCATCCGGGCCCGCGCCGACGAGGAGATCGCCTCCCAGCGGGCCGTCGCCGCGCAGGCGCTGCACGCCGACCTGGGCGCGCTCTCGACGCAGATGGCCGAGCGGATCCTGGGCACCACCCTGTCGGCCCGCGGCACGTCCGCGATCGACCGCCACCTCGCCGAGCTCGAGGGCTCGCAGCGCTCCGCCACGAACTGAGCGCTCCTTCACCCACCGACGGTCCCCGCCGCGACCCCGCGGCGGGGACCTCGCGTTCTCACCGGATGCGGACGGGTCGGGTGGCGGGGTGCCGGGCCGGGAGCCCCGCGGCAGCGCAGGTCGGTCAGTGCGGATCGACGACGGGGGCGGCCAGGTGGGCGCTGCTCCTGGCCAGGAAGTGCCAGCCGGCCCACCCACCACCAGCACGCGAAGAGCGCGATCCGGCCGGGGACCGTGGCCGCGATGGCGGACACGAGCTCGCCGAACGTCGGTCGAGCAGCGCACCGATCTCCAGCGCCGACACGGCGAGGACCAGCGCGCCCCACGGTGCCGCCGATCGGAGCGTGACCCGCCTACGTCCGCCCGCTCGCCCGAGGCGTCCGGGCGCGGCGAGGACCGCCCCGATCACGCCGATGACTGCGGTCACGGCCGTCGCCTGCCAGGTGTGCGTCGGCATCGGCGAGACCAGCACGGCGACCGCCACCGCGAGCGCGAGCACGGCGGCCCGGGTGCGCACCCGCGACACACCCCCGGGAACCGCCGAGGACGAGGCACACGCAGGGTCGACGGGAGGACGGCGCGGTGGCACCTCGCCACGATGCCGTGCCTCCCGACGGTGGTCCAGGTCCGGACGCGCCACCCGCCACCAGCGGAAGCGGAGGGATTCGAACCCCCGGACACTCTCGTGTCTCTCGCTTTCAAGGCGAGTGCATTCGGCCGCTCTGCCACGCTTCCGTCGGGCAGCCTAGCGGCTGCTCGTGGAGCGGGGTCGCGCTACGAGCCCTCGCGCAGGCCGGCGGCGACGCGCTCCATGAAGACGGCGGCCTGGGCCCGCTCCTCGGCGTCGAGCAGGTCGACGACGTACTTGCGCACCCCGGTGACGTGCGTGGGCGCGGCGGCGACGAGCCGCTCGTAGCCGTGCGTGGTGAGGCAGGCGAAGATCCCGCGGCCGTCGGACACGTCGCCGTTCCGCCGGACCAGCCCGGCCTTCTCCATCCGCGAGATCTGGTGCGACAGCCGCGACTTCGACAGCGCGAGCATCTCGGCGAGGGCGCTCATCCGCATCCGGTGCCCCTCCTGCTCGGACAGCACGACGAGCACGCCGTAGTCGCCGTGGGAGAGGCCGTGGCCCTCCTGGAGGTCGCGGTTCAGCCGGTTCTCCAGCAGCGTGGAGGAGAGGATCCAGGCGCGCCAGAACCGCTGCTCGCCCTCGTCCAGCCACGGGGTGGAGGACGCCCGCGGCTCTTCCGACGCGTGATCCGACACAGTTCCGCACCCTACTGGGGGCCCCGGAGCGCTCTACCCGTGATCCGTGGTCGCGGGTGCGGCGCCGCGCGCGGGTGTGCAGCGGGTGCTGTGGCACGGTGCCGGCGGGGGCGCTCGCGTCGTGTCGACCCGACCGGCCCGGTGTGGTGGGATCTCGTCGTCGGTCCGCGGGTCACCCGCCGGGCGTCGGAGGAGGAGCACGGATGCGGTTCGACGAGAACGCGGACCTGGACACGTCGACCATCGACGACCTGCGCGGCGGCGGCGGCGGTGGCGGCGGGGTCGGCGGCCGGGTCGCCCTCGGCGGCGGCGGGCTCGGGATCGTCGGCCTGATCCTCTTCTTCGTGCTCTCCTCCCTGGGCGGGGGCGGCGGCAGCTCGGGCGGCTTCGCGCTGCCGGGCGGGCTCTCCGCGCTGCCCGCGGGACGGTCGGCGGACAACACCCAGATCGCGGAGAGCTGCCGCACCGGCGCCGATGCCAACTCCAACCTCGACTGCGAGGTGACCGCGGTGGTCAACTCGCTCGACGGCTACTGGTCGGACGCGTTCGCCCGCTCCGGCCAGACCTACACCGCGCCCCGCACCAACTTCTTCTCCGGCCAGGTCAGCACCGGCGGGTGCGGCAGCGCGACCTCGGACGTCGGGCCCTTCTACTGCCCGGGCGACTCCGAGGTCTACATCGACCTCACCTTCTTCCAGGAGCTCGAGCAGCGGTTCGGCGCCCAGGGCGGCCCGTTCGCCCGCGCGTACGTGATCGCGCACGAGTACGGCCACCACATCCAGAACCTGCTCGGCACGAACCGCCAGGTCCGCTCCGGCGACAGCGGCCCGACCTCGGGCTCGGTGCGGCTGGAGCTGCAGGCCGACTGCTACGCCGGGGTGTGGGGCAACCACGCCACCACGACCCCGACGGCCTCGGGCCGGCCGCTGATCACGGACGTGACCGACGCGGACGTGGCCGCCGCCCTGGACACCGCGGCCCGGATCGGCGACGACTACATCCAGAGCAACCTGGGCGGCGGCCGCGTCGACCGGAGCCAGTTCACGCACGGCTCCTCGGCGCAGCGGGAGAAGTGGTTCACCACCGGCTACCGCACCGGCGACCCGGCCCGCTGCGACACGTTCAGCACCAACAACCTCGGCTGAGCCGGCGCCTCATCCCCGCTCGACCACCTCCAGCGCCTCGCAGTCGCACCGGGCGCCGAGCGCGTGCAGGCCGCCCTCCAGCGGGTCCCACGGGACGCGGTGGGCGCGGGCCCAGCGCCGCACCTCGCGCAGCGACCCGTCGCAGGTGCGCAGCGCGAGGCAGGCCGCGAGCCGCCGGCGCAGCCCGTCGACGTGGTCGGCGCCCAGGCCCAGCACCACGCAGAGGACGCGCTGCCAGGCGGAGACCGGACGGGGACGGGAGGTGGGGACCGGGCCGGAGGTCCGGTCGGGGTTCGGGTCACGGTCGTGGGTGGTCACGGGCGTGACGCTGGGCCCCGGCACCGACGCTCCCGGTGGCCCGGGCCGCCCCTGCGGCGGAGTCGTCCACAGGATCGGGGGGCTGTGGACAACTCCTCAGGCCGCGCCGAGCAGTCCGGCAAGCTCCGCTCCGTGCCCCTCGACCACCAGCTCCCAGCCGGGCCGCACGAATCGGTCGGCCGTCACCCGCAGCCGCACGTTCTCCACCGGCTCGCCGCGCGGCGCGACGATCGAGATCCCGTCGCGCACGTAGCCGAGCTTCTCCGACACCCGCAGCGAGGCGGCGTTGTCGGTGAACGCGTCGGAGCGGGCGTACCGGGCCCCGAGGTGGTCGAAGGCGTACCCGAGGATCGCCGCCCGCATCTCGGTGCCGAAGCCGCGGCCCTGGTGCGCCAGCCCCAGCCACGAGCCGGAGTCCACCTCGCGGCGGGCGGCGAACTGCGTCGCGGTCAGGCTCTGCACGCCGATCACCCGGCCCTCGCGGCGCACCAGGAAGTGCAGCGCCCAGGCCTCCGGGGCGAACCGCGCCCGTTCCGACCAGAAGTGCTGCAGCGTGCCGCGGCCCAGGTACCGCGGGTCCGCGTCCGTCCACGGGACGAGGAAGGGCATCCGGTCCGGCGGGTGGACCCCCGCGTAGGCGACCTCGACCAGCTCGGCCAGACCCGCGTCGTCGTCGGGCCGGAGCTCGAGCCGCGGGGTGCGCAGGACGAGGTCGCGCTGCGGCCAGTGCGGGGCCGTGTCCACCATGGCCCACCAGCCTGCCGGACTGCGTCCGCGGCCACGACGGAATAGCGTCCGTCCCCATGTACGCGATCACGGTGGCCGAGCCGGGCGGCCCGGAGAACATGCGGTGGACCGAGGTCGAGGACCCGGAGCCGGGTCCCGGCGAGGTGCTGCTGGACGTCGTCGCCACGGCGGTCAACCGGGCCGACCTGCTGCAGCGTCAGGGGAACTACCCACCGCCGCCCGGGGCGTCGGACATCCTCGGGCTGGAATGCTCCGGCCGGGTGGCGGCCCTCGGCGAGGACGTGACGGGCTGGTCGGTGGGCGAGGAGGTCTGCGCCCTGCTGGCCGGCGGCGGGTACGCCCAGAAGGTCGTGGTGCCGGCCGCCCAGCTCCTGCCGCAGCCCGAGCGGGTGGACCTGGAGACGGCCGGCAGCCTGCCCGAGGTGGCCTGCACGGTGTGGTCCAACGTCGTGTCGCACGCCGCGCTGGCGGAGGGCGAGACCTTCCTCGTGCAGGGCGGCAGCAGCGGCATCGGCACGCACGCCATCCAGGTCGCGAAGGCGCTCGGGGCCCGGGTCGCCGCCACGGCCAACCCCGCGCGGTTCGACGTCTGCCGCGAGCTCGGTGCCGACATCGTGCTCGACTACGGCGGCGACGTGCCCGAGGAGCTCAAGAAGGCGACGGACGGCCACGGCGCGGACGTCATCCTCGACAACATGGGCGCCAAGGGGCTCAAGGCCAACCTGGCGGCGCTGGCGTCCGACGGCCGGCTGATGATCATCGGCATGCAGGGCGGGGTGAAGGCCGAGCTGAACATCGGGGCGCTGCTGGCCAAGCGGGGCAGCGTGTCCGCGATGGGCCTGCGCGGCCGGCCGGTCGAGGGCCCGCACGGCAAGGGCGCGGTCGTCCGCGGCGTGCGCGAGCAGATCTGGCCGCTCATCGGCGACGGCCGGGTGAAGCCGGTCGTGCACGCCCGGTTCCCCCTGTCGCAGGCGGCGGAGGCGCACCGCACGCTGGAGGCCGGCGGTGTGGTGGGCAAGCTGCTGCTGGTCGCCGAGTAGGCGGGCATGATGGGGTCATGACGGCACCAGAGGACAACGACGGTCAGCAGCAGGTCATGGTGATCGGCCCCGACGGGCGCCCGGTCGGCATGGCCCGCGTGCCGCAGTCGGAGATCCGCCAGGCCGACGGCGAGGACGGCGAGCAGGGCGGCGTCGGCAGCATGGTCGAGCAGCCGGCCAAGGTGATGCGGATCGGCACGATGATCAAGCAGCTGCTCGAGGAGGTCCGCGCCGCGCCGCTCGACGAGGCCTCGCGGGCCCGCCTCCGCGAGATCCACGAGAACTCCATCAAGGAGCTCGAGGAGGGCCTCGCCCCGGAGCTGCGCGAGGAGCTGCACCGGCTGTCGCTGCCCTTCACGGACGACGCCACCCCGAGCGAGGGTGAGCTGCGCATCGCCCAGGCCCAGCTGGTGGGCTGGCTGGAGGGCCTGTTCCACGGCATCCAGACCGCGTTGTTCGCGCAGCAGATGGCCGCCCGGGCGCAGCTGGAGCAGATGCGCCGCGGGCTCCCGCCGGGGATCGGCGGGCAGGTGCCGGGGCAGATCCCGGAGTCCGGCGGGCGCGGCACCGGCCAGTACCTCTAGACCCGTGTCCGTGCTGGTCGCGGGCGGTGGGCCACCGCTCGCGGCCGGTCACGCACCCGTCGGTACGCTCGTCGGGTGGCCGTGACCGTGGACGACAGCACCGCCGGGCGGGCGCGTCCGGTGATCGCCGACGCGCCCGGCTCGCGGAGTTGGGCGCGCGCCTTCGCCGACCTGCGCCAGGGCTGGCAGCAGCGGGCCCTGTGGGGGCACCTGGGCTGGCAGGACATCAAGCAGCGCTACCGGCGTTCCGTCCTCGGCCCGCTGTGGATCAGCATCAGCATGGGCGTCATCGCGCTCGGGCTGGGCCTGCTCTACTCGTTGCTGTTCCAGGTGCCGCTCGCGGAATTCCTGCCGCACGTGGCCGTCGGGCTGCTGATCTGGAACTTCGTGTCCGGCTGCATCCTCGAGGGCAGCGAGGTCTTCATCGCCAACGAGGGGCTGATCAAGTTCCTCCCGGCGCCGCTGTCCCTGCACGTGTACCGGCTGGTGTGGCGGCAGACGCTCTTCTTCGTGCACAACCTGGTGATCTGGGCGATCCTGATGATCGTCTTCCCGCACCCGCTGGGCTGGTCGCTGCTGCTCGCGATCCCCGCGTTCGCACTGCTGGCGGTCAACGGCGGGTGGATCGCCATCCTGTCGGGCATCCTGGCCACCCGGTTCCGGGACATCCCGCCGATCATCGGCAGCGTCGTCCAGCTGGTCTTCTACCTCACCCCGATCGTCTGGTCGGTCGACTTCCTCAGCAACAACCCGGCGGTGCAGGAGCGCGCCCGGCTCGTCGAGCTCAACCCGGTCTTCCACTTCCTGGAGATCCTGCGCCGGCCGCTGCTGGGCCAGGAGACCGTGTGGCGGTACTGGTACGTGGTCCTGGCGATCACGGTGGCGGGCTGGGCCGTCGGCCTGGTCTGCATGCGCAACTACCGGGCCCGCGTGGCGTACTGGGTGTGAGATGAACGAGCCGAGCATCGATCTCGACGCCGCCTGCGTCGACTTCCCCATCTTCGACGCCAAGACGCGGTCGCTGAAGAAGTCCGTCCTCGGCCGCGCCGGCGGCCGGATCGGCACCGAGGCCAAGGTGCCGATCATCGAGGCGCTCCGCGACATCACGATCGCGCTGCGCAAGGGCGACCGGGTCGCGCTCGTCGGGCACAACGGCGCCGGCAAGTCCACGCTGCTGCGGCTGATGTCGGGCATCTACGAGCCCACGCGGGGCCGGGCCGCCGTGCGCGGCAAGGTGGCGCCGATCTTCGACCTCGCCGTCGGGATGGACCCGGAGATCTCCGGCCTGGAGAACATCATCATCCGCGGGCTCTTCCTCGGGATGACCCGCAAGGAGATGGAGGCCCGGGTCGACGACATCGCCGAGTTCACCGAGCTCGGCGACTACCTGTCGATGCCGCTGCGCACCTACTCGACCGGCATGCGCGTGCGGCTCGCGCTCGGCGTCGTGACCAGCATCGATCCGGAGATCCTGCTGCTCGACGAGGGCATCGGCGCCGTCGACGCCGAGTTCCTCGCCAAGGCCCGCGACCGGCTGAACGAGCTGGTCGAGCGCTCCGGCATCCTCGTGTTCGCCTCGCACTCGGACGAGTTCCTCGCCGACCTCTGCGACACGGCGATCTGGATGGAGCACGGCACGATCCGCGAGTTCGGCCCGCTGCGCGAGGTGCTGCACCACTACAAGGGGCGGGACGTCCTGGCCGAGCACCCGGTACACGGTCACCTGCACGACGCCCACCTCCGCGACACCCCCCACGAGGACGTCGTCTCGTGAGCGGACCGCTCCCGCCGGGGTCCGTCGTCGCCGTCGTCGTCACCCGGCACCGCAGCGAGCTGCTGGTCGACTCCCTGGCCGCGATGGCCAAGCAGACCCACCCGGTCGCGCACCTCGTCGTCGTCGACAACGGGCCGGACCGGTCCGCGCGCGAGGTCGTCGAGGCCTGCGGGCTGCCGGCCACGTGGCTGCCCTCCTGGCACAACCTCGGGGGCGCCGGCGGCTTCGCGCTCGGCATCCTGCACGCGCTCGCCAAGGGCGCGGACTGGGTCTGGCTGGGCGACGACGACGGGCACGCCGGCGACGACACGGCCCTCGCCACCCTCCTCGACCTGGCCGAGCGGCGCGGCCTCGCCGCCGTCTCGCCGGTGGTGGCGGACAAGGCGGACCCGGACCGGCTCGCCTTCCCGCTGCGCCGCGGCCTGACCTGGCACCGCACCCGGCCCGCGCTGCTCGCCGCCGACCCCGGGGGCGACCGGGAGCTGTTGCCCGGCATCGCCTCGTTCTTCAACGGGGCCCTGTTCCGGGCGTCGACGTTCGACGTCGTCGGGGTGCCGGACCTGCGCCTGTTCGTCCGCGGGGACGAGGTGGAGACACACCGACGGATGCTGCGCTCCGGCCTGCCGTTCGGCACCGCGCTGCAGGCCACCTACCTGCACCCGCAGGGCGGCGAGGAGTTCAAGCCGATGCTCGGCGGGCGCCTGCACGCGCAGGACCCGGAGGACCCCACCAAGCGGTACTACACCTACCGCAACCGCGGCTACCTCATGAGCCAACCGGGGATGCGCCGGATCGGGCTGCTGGAGCTGCCCCGGTTCGCCTGGTACTTCCTCGTCACCAAGAAGGACCCGCGCGGGTTCCGGGACTGGCTGCGGCTGCTCAACCAGGGGCGTGGCGAGCGCTTCCACCGCGCCCCCTGAGCACGGGCCGTGGCTCGCGTCGCTACCCTCGACTCGTGACCGCGATCGAGCCCGAGGCCACCCCCGCACCCGCCGGCCACGGGCTCGTCGGCCAGCTCGTCCGGTTCGTCGTGGTCGGCGTGCTGTCCGCGGCCGTCGACTTCGGGATCTACCACCTGCTGCTGGCGCTCGACGCGCCCACCTGGCTCGCCCGCGCGGTGAGCTTCGTCTGCGGCACCACCACGGCGTACCTGCTGAACAAGCGGTTCACGTTCGGCGACGCCGCGGGCGGGCGCGGTCGGCTGGCCGGGTTCGTGCTGCTCTACGCCACGACCTTCGGCATCGCGGTCGGGGTGAACGCCCTCGCGCTGTACCTGCTGCCCGAGGTCGCGTTCAAGGCCTCGATCGCCTGGGTGATCTCGCAGGGCACCGCCACCGCGATCAACTTCGTGATGCTGCGGACCGTGGTCTTCCGGGCCCGCTGAGCCTGCTCCGCCGCAGGTCAGAAGCTGTAGCCGCCCAGGCGGTAGCGCCGGCGGACGGTCACCGAACCCATGCCCGCGCGGCCGTAGACCCGGAAGTGCGGGGCGCCCGGGCGGGCCGTCGCCGGGACCTTGCTGCGGACCGTGCCCATGGCCGCGACCAGGCCGTCGACGTCCGCGCTGGCCTCGTCCGGCACCAGCAGGCGCGCCGATCCCGCCCCCAGCTCCAGCTCGATCTCGATCACCGGGTGGGTCAGCTCGGCGTCGGTGAAGTCGAGCAGCACCGAGCCCATCGTGCTGTGCACGCGCAGCCGCGCCGGGACGACCCAGCGGCCGCTGCGGCGCAGCGCCCCCATCCCGGTCCGCAGCACCATCGGCGGGCCGACCGGCGTCGACAGCGCGGTGGGCCGCATGACGTCCAGCGGTTCGCCGGGGAGGTCCGCGAGCGGCGGGACCAGATCGGAGGCGTAGCGCGCCGCGTAGACCACGGCGAGGCGCTCCTCGAGCTCGGCCACGGTGATCCGGCCCTCGCCCAACGCCGTGTGGAGACGGGCCGCGGCACGTTCCCGGTCGGCGTCGGAGATCCTGATCTCCGGGCGGGGCGGCACGCTCACCTCTGCAGGGTAGCGGCCAGCGGGAACAGCCACGCCCCCTCCAGGGCGACGCCCGCGGAGCCGGTGACGCGGCGGGTCCAGTCCAGGACCGGGGCCGGGTCGCGGCCGGGCTGCGGCACGACCAGGACCACGGTCACCCCGCTGCCGCGCAGATCGCGGGCCGCCGCGTCGGCGTCGGGCGGGGGCAGCCCGCGCCAGGGGCCCGCCACGAGCTCGGACCACGCCGCACCGGCCTGGTAGCGGTTCCACGGGGACTCGATCAGCACGGGATGGTCGGCGTCCGAGCCGAGGAAGTAGCCGCCGGTGAGCCGGTACCCGAAGCCGGACGCGATCTGCGTGCGCAGCGGGTCCGCGCCGCCGTACCAGTCGGCGGTGACCCGGGGCCAGGTCTCCACCACCTGGCCCGTGAGCTGCGGAGGGGCCGGCGCGCCCGCGGAGGTGCTGCGCTGGGCGTCGGCCGGCAGCCAGGAGACCGCGGCGAGGATCGCGACGAGCGCGACCGGCCGCGGGAACCGGTCGAGCGCGAGGCCGGCCAGGACCGCGACCGCCAGCGTGACCACGACCTGCAGCCGGACGGGCTCGACCTCGGCGAGCAGCGGCACACCCAGCACCACCCGCCACGGCAGGGGGACGCCGGTCGGCTCGGCCCCGACGAACAGCTGCGGCCCGAGCGCCAGCAGCCAGGCGACGGCGCCGACCACGGCGGCGACCCGCGCCGCGGTCCCGCACGCCGACACCGCGAGGAGGACCAGCACCAGGACCGCGACGCCCAGGTAGCCGCCCTGCTCCCCCAGGTTCCCCTGCATCTCCGCCGGGGCCGGCACCGGCCGGATCGCGGTGAGCCAGGTGGGGAGGAGCGTGTTGGCCAGGTCGGCGCTGCCGTACTCCGGCGAGCGCAGCGGGCCGCGCGGGCGCGCGGGCCCGGCGAGCACCAGGTACATCGCGTACCCGGCGAGGACCGCGTAGACGGCGAGGCACGACGTCCCGGCGCGCAGCAGCGCGGGGAGCCGGTCGACGGCGCGGCGCGGGTACCGCGCGGCGAGCACCGCCGCCAGCACGACCAGCATCAGGACGCCGATCGCGAGGGTCTGGGTGTAGAGCCAGGCCTGCAGCGCCAGCGCGAGCCCGGTCAGCGCGCCGAGCAGCCAGGGTCGGCGGAGGTCCCGCACGAACAGCCGGTGGGCCACCGCGAGCAGGACCGGCGGCAGCACCGCCCACACCAGGTTGAGGTGCCCGGCCTGCAGGTGGGCGAGCACGAACGGGGAGAAGGCGTAGAGCGCCCCGGCCACGACGCGGGCGGCCGGCGACCGCACGATGCCGCCGAGCGCGGCGACGGCCGCCATCCCCGAGACCGCCGGCCCGAGGACCATGCCGACGTTGAAGGCGGCCGTCGGTCCCGCGGTGAGGGTGACCGGCGCGAGGAGCACGCCGAGCAGCGGGACCGCGGTGTTCCACAGCGCGTTGACCCCCACCGGGTAGTGCTGCAGGTCGGTGACCAGGGGGTCCGCTCCGGAGGTCAGCGCGTGGGCGGTGTGGGCGAGCCACCAGGTGAAGCCCGTCGCGTCCGTGGAGACACGCCCGATCGCGCTGCCGGCGAAGTCGTCGAGGACCCGGTGCTGCAGAAGCAGCGAGATCGCCAGGTACAGCAGGGCGGCGAGGCCGAGGTGGCCGTGTCCGCCCCGCGCCGCCGGCGCCGCTGGGACGGGCGCGGGAAGGGACGGCGCGGACACGGGCGGCAGGGTGGCACAGACCGGGAGATCAACGCCCACGGCGGGTCGGGGCCGGCGTGCCCTCGATCCATGCCAGGCTGCCGTAATGCACCTCGCGTCGGCGGAAGCCCGCCGCGTCGCGCCGCGGCAGCGGTGGAAGGTCGCGTCACGCGCTCGCTGGGGACTGGTCGGCGTCGCGCTGCTCTACTCGGTGTGTTCCCTGGCACTGCACCACCGCGTGCTCGGCGACCTGTCGGCCTCGACGGTCGGCTGGGCCTCGTCGGACAGCCACCAGTTCATCTGGTGGCTGGAGTGGTTCCTCCACGCCGTCTCCACCGGCGCGAACCCGCTCTACACGACCTACCAGCACTACCCGTACGGCGTGAACGGCATGTGGAACGTGCCGGTGCCGGTGCTCGCCGCGCTGATGGCTCCCGTCACCGCGACCGCGGGCCCCGTGGTCGCCTTCAACGTCGCGATGATCCTCGGCCCGGTCGCCTCGGGCGTCGCGTTCGTGGCGGCGACGCGGCGCCTCGTGCCGAGCCTCGTTGCGCGCGCGGTGGCGGGCGGCCTCTACGCCTTCTCCCCCTTCGTGGTCGCCCACGCATCCGTCGGTCACCTCAACCTGGTGTGGGCCGTCTTCCCGCCGCTCCTGATCTGGTTCGTCGACAGCGCCCTCCTGCGGCACGACCCGAGCCCGTACCGGACAGGCGCGCTGTTCGGCCTCGGACTGGCCCTGCAGACGGGCCTGTACACCCAGACCCTCGCGGTCGGCGCGGTGTCGCTCGTCGTGGTCGCGCTGGTGCTCGCCCTCCGGAACCCCGCGCTGGTCCGTCGCCGGCTGCCGACCCTCCTCCGGTCGACCGTGTCCTGCCTCGTCGTCTACTTCGTGCTCTGCGCCTATCCCTTCTACCTCCTGCTCGCCGGCCCGAGTCGACCGCTCGAGCGGATCCGGCCGCCGGACGAAACCATGGCCGACGCGGCGAACCTCCTGTTCCCGAGCCCACTCACGGCCGTCCGCGTCGACCCCGGCGGTTTCGGCGAGCGCCTGGCCCTGCATCCGGGCGAACAGGGTGGCTACATCGGGCCCGCGCTGCTCCTGCTGGTCGTCGTGGCCCTCGCCGTCGGAGTCCGTCGAGAGGTCGTCCGGCCGGCGGCCCTCGTCGGCGCGATCCTGATCGTCCTCTCCTTCGGCATCCATCTCGTCGTCCTGAACGAGGTGCTCCTGCCGGTCATGCCGTGGCGGCTGCTCCTCGACGTGCCGCTCCTCGGGGAGATCGAGCCGGTCCGGCTGCAGATCTTCATCGCCGCGTGCCTCGCGCTGACCGTGGCGGTGTGGGTGGAGGACCTCGTCGGCCGGCCCCGCACCGTCGGGTGGTGGGCCGCTGTCGGGTTGACGGTCCTCACGGTGGTGAGCTGGGTGCCGGCACCGGACGCGGTCCGCACGGTGCACACGCCCGTCCCCGCCTTCTTCACCCGCGAGGCGGCCGAGGTTCTCGGCCCGGGGGCGGTGGTCGAGGTCACCCCGCGCGCGACGGGAGCGTGGGAAGGCGGCGCGGTCGCCCTGCTGTGGCAGGCGGAGTCCGGGATGGCCTACCGCGCCACGGGTGGCTACTTCATCGGGTCGGGCCCGGGCCGGCCTCTCCTGCTCGCCGGACCCGTCAACGCCTACCAGGCGGGGATCGACGCGCTCCGGACCGGCGCCGACCCCGGCTCGCCGACCGGCGCCCGCCGGGAACTGCAGCAGCTCGGGGTGACCGCGATCGTCCTGGTCCCGCAGGACGGGGAACCCGCCGCTGCGCGGGTCCTCGACTGGACGCGTGCCGTCAGCGGGGGGAGCGGACGGCCGCTCGGCGGCGTCGTCCTCTTCGAGCTGGCTCCCTGACCACCCCGCCCGCGGCCGGGTGGTGCGGGTCTCCTCGCCGTCGTCGGGCCCCGGGTCGGTCCGGGCGTCCCGGCGGCGCGTCGGTAGCCTGGCTCCCGATGACCAGCCCAGCCAGCGAGACCCGGACCCTGCACGGGTGGGGGCGCACGGCGCCCACCGTGGCCACGGTGATCACGCCCCGCACGCCGGAGGAGGTCGCCGCCGCGGTGAAGGCCGCCGGCGCCCGCGGGATCATCGCCCGCGGCCTCGGCCGCTCCTACGGCGACCCGGCGCAGAACGCCGGCGGCACCGTGCTCGACATGACCGGGCTCGCCCGGATCCACTCGATCGACGTCGACTCGGGCGTCGTCGACCTCGACGCCGGCGTCTCGCTCGACACCCTGATGCGCCGCGCGCTGCCCTTCGGCCTGTGGGTGCCTGTCCTGCCCGGTACGCGGCAGGTCACCGTCGGCGGCGCGATCGGCGCGGACATCCACGGCAAGGCGCACCACGTCGTCGGCTCCTTCGGCTACCACGTCGAGGCGATGACGGTCGTGCTGGCCGACGGCTCGATCCGCGAGCTCACGCCCGAGGGGTCCGAGGCGGAGCTGTTCTGGGCGACCGTCGGCGGCATGGGCCTGACCGGGGTGATCGTGCGGGCGCGGCTGAAGCTGCACCACGTCGAGACCGCGTACTTCAAGGTCGACACCGAGCAGATCGACAACCTGGCCGAGCTCATGGAGCGCCAGACCCAGGACGACGAGAAGTACGCCGAGTCCGTCTCCTGGTTCGACGCGGTCACCACCGGCGCGCACTTCGGGCGTGGCCTGCTGACCCGGGCGAACCACGCCACGCTCGCGGACCTCACGCCGAAGCAGCGGAAGGACCCGCTGAAGTTCGACGCGCCGCAGCTGCTGACCGTGCCCGACGTCTTCCCGCCCGGGATGCTCAACCGCGTCACCGGCAAGCTGTTCAGCGAGCTCTGGTACCGCAAGTCGCCCACCAGGCTCGGCGCCATCCAGAACATCACCCAGTTCCTGCACCCACTGGACATCGCCGGTGAGTGGAACCGCGGCTACGGCCCGCGCGGCTTCCTGCAGTACCAGTTCGTGGTGCCGCTGGAGCGCGGCGACGTGATCCGCACGGTGCTGGAGCGGATGACCGAGGCCGGCCAGGTCTCGGCGCTGAACGTGCTCAAGCGGTTCGGCGAGGGTAACCGCGCACCGCTGTCCTTCCCCAAGCCCGGGTGGACGCTCTGCGTCGACATCCCGATCGGGCCCGGCCTGAACGAGCTGTGCGACGAGCTCGACACGATCGTGCTCGACGCGGGCGGCCGGCACTACCTGGCCAAGGAGTCGCGGACCACGCCGGAGGCGATCCGGCGCGGCTACCCGCGGCTCGAGGAGTGGCGCAAGGTGCGCGCCGCCGTGGACCCCGAGGGCGTGTTCGCCTCCGACCTCGCACGACGACTGGAGCTGCTGTGATCGACACCCGGAACGAGCGGAGCGGGTCGTGATCGACGCCGTCGGGAACCCGCAGAGCATCCTGCTGCTGGGCGGGACCTCCGAGATCGGTCTCGCCACGGTCGAGGCCTTCGCCTCGGACCGGCCGATGCGGGTCGTGCTCGCCGCGCGGCCCTCGCCGCGCCTCGCGGACGCCAAGGCCCGGCTCGAGGCCAAGGGCTGCGCCGTCGAGACCCTGGACTTCGATGCCAAGGCCCTCGACACCCACCCCGCCGTGATCGACAAGGCGTTCGCCGAGGGCGACGTCGACGTGGCGATCGTGGCGTTCGGCCTGCTCGGGGACAACGAGGAGGCCTGGACGGACGCCGCGAAGGCCGTCGAGCTGGCGCAGGTCAACTACACCGCGGCCGTCTCCGTCGGGGTGGCGCTGGGCGACCGGCTCACGCAGCAGGGCCACGGCGCGCTGGTGGCGCTGTCCTCGGTCGCCGGCGAGCGGGCGCGTCGGTCGAACTTCGTCTACGGCTCCACCAAGGCGGGGCTCGACGCCTTCTACACCGGCCTCACCGAGGCGCTGCGACCCTCCGGGGTCACGGTCACCGTGGTCCGGCCCGGGTTCGTGCACACCAAGATGACCGAGGGCCTCAAGCCGGCCCCGCTGTCGACCACCCCCGAGGCGGTCGCGGAGGTCATCGTCCACGCGGTGCGGACCAAGCAGGAGCTGGTGTGGGCGCCCGCCCCGCTGCGCTTCGTGATGTCGGCGCTGCGGCACGTCCCGCGCCCGCTCTTCCGCCGCCTCCCCCTCTGACGGCCGGTCGGCGACGGCCCGGGAGGCCGTCGCCGCCGACGCGGCTCACCAGCCGTCGACGTGCAGGACCTCGTCGAGGGGCTGGCGCGGGGCGGGCTTGAAGTCGGTGCCCTTGGTGTAGGCGACCGGCAGCAGGACGCCCTGCTTCACCGTGGGCGGGACGCCGAGCAGCTCGGCGACCTCCTTCTCGTAGCGCAGGTGCAGCGACGTCCAGGCGCTGCCCAGTCCGCGGGCACGCAGCGCGAGCTGCAGGCTCCAGGCGGCCGGGAGCAGCGAGCCCCACAGCCCGGCCTGGTTGCCCGCGGGCAGCTCCTCGGTCCCGGTCTCGATCGCCCCGATCACCAGCACCGGGACCTCGGCCATCACCTCGGCGAGGTACTCCGCGCTCGAGGCGACGCGCTTCTGCGTGGCGTCCCGGTTCGCGTCGCCCGACGCGTGGTTGGCGGCGTAGCCCGCGGAGTTGCGGTAGGCGTCGAAGGAGCGGGCGTAGAGATCCGCGACGGCCTTCCGCTTGGCCGCGTCGGTGAGCACGATCCAGTGCCAGCCCTGCTTGTTGCTGCCGCTCGGCGCCTGCAGCGCCACCTCGAGACTCTCGCGCACCACCTCGAGCGGCACCGGCCGCTCGAGGTCGAGGCGCTTGCGGACGGAGCGGGTGGTCGTCAGCAACTGGTCGGGATCCAGCGGGAGCAGCTCTGCCATGCCCCCGATCATGCCTCGCGGACCGACCGAGCGGCACCGCTACCCGCCCGAGTTCTCCACGACGAAGATCGAGCTCTCGCCCTCGCCGGGGCCGAGGAACAGGCGGCCCAGGCAGAACTGCACGAACGACGGGACGGCGCGCAGGTCGAGGAACCGCGGCACCCGCCCGTACGGGACGTTCCACAGGCCGTCCGAGCCCTCCCGGACGACCCTGAACCCGGCGTGCACGAGGAACTTCCGCCACTCCTCGTGCGACTTCAGGTTGACGTGGGTGGGATCGGCGAAGCCGTTCCACTCGTCACCCGCGAGCGCGTGCGCCCGGCCCGCCGGGTCGGGCATCGCCACCAGTGCCCGGCCGCCGGGGACGAGCACCCGCCGCCAGGTCCCGACGGCGGCCTCCGCCGTGTCGTCGTCGAGGTGCTCGAGCACGTGGATCGCGGTGAGGCCGTGGAACCCGCCGGTCGGCAGGTCGTCCGCCGAGGTGAGGATCGGGCAGCCGGGGGCGGTGCGGCGCGCGGCCTCCGCCGACCAGGCGGAGACCTCGAGGCCGGACGCCGGCCCGTGCTCGGCCAGCCGGCGGACGAGGTGCCCGGTGCCGCACCCGAAGTCCAGGTAGGGCCCGCGGCCGACGTACCGCAGAACCATCCGGACGTACCACCCCAGCGCGGGACGGTCCCCGCTCTGCCCGTTCTCGGCGTAGTAGGCCTCGTCGTAGTGGTCGGGACCGAATGCCGTGCTCATCGGACGTACTCGGGACTCATCGGAAGTACTCAGCGTCCCCTTCGCGCATGTTTGTCGAACAGCACCTCGTAGGCGTCCAGCACGCCGTCGACCGAGAAGGCCCGCCGTGCGGCCTCGGCCCCGGCCGCCCGGTCGGGCGGTTCGGCGATCAGCCGGCGCATCGCGGCGGCCAGCGCCGCGGTGTCGGCCCTCGGCGCCAGCGTGCCGAAGCCGGTCTGTGCCACCGGCTGCCGGACGCCCGGGATGTCGCTGGACAGCACCGGCACGCCGGCGAGCATCGCCACGGCCTGCACGATCCCGAACGCCTCGAACGCGTTGACGGACGGCAGGCTGAACAGGTCGAGCGAGGCGTAGAAGTCCCCGATCCGCTCCTCGGGCACGAACCCGAGCAGCCGGACGCGGTCGTCGTCGCCGATCGCGGACCGCACCTGCTCGACGACCGACCCGCCCGCGACGTGCGTGAAGTCGCCACCGATGAGCAGCCGGGCGTCCGGGTCCTCGAGCGTCCGGAACGCGCGGACCAGGTACTCCAGGCCCTTCTCCCGCACGATCCGCCCGAGGAACCCGATGTGCGGCCCGTCCGTCTCCCGGTAGGTCGGCTCGCCCCGGGGTGGGGCGTGGCAGGGCGGCGGGATCGACTCGACGGTCGGCGCGATCCAGGGCCACATCCGGCTGTGCCGGCCGTAGTCCTCGCTGGTCACCGCGACCGCACCGGCCCGACGCATGGCGTGGCGGTTCGACGCGTCCACGACCGTGCGCTGCACCGTGTTGACGAGCCCCGGCGGCAGCGTGACGTCGCAGTGGTAGGTCGCCACGATCGGCGCCGAGGTGAACTGGGCGATCGCGCCGGCCTCGAGCATCGGCAGGTGCAGGTTGACCACGCGGGCGCGGTTCGCGGTGGTCACGGCGAGCCGCACGAACTCCGGGCTCACCACGCCGCGGCCGAGCCGGAGCAGCACCGGGGCGCGCAGCACGCGCACACCGTTGATCTCCTCCTCGCGGGGGAGGTCGCGCTCGTAGCGGCTGGTCACCACGGTCACCCGCCGTCCGCGGGCGGCGAGCCCCTCGGCGATGTCGCGGGCCATGTTGGTCAGCCCGGAGACGTACGGCGCGTAGTAGGTCAGCGCGACGACCAGGTCGTCCTCGCGGTCAGACACGGGTCAGCTCCCTGTTCCGGGTCCGGGACAGCATGAGGACCGTGCCGACCGCCCAGCCGACCGTCGAGCCCAGCACGAACGCGAGTTCGGCGCTGAGCAGCAGGTCGGGCACGACGAGCACGGTGACGACGGCGACCACGACCCCGGACAGCCAGGCCCAGGCGACGTGCGAGTGCCGGACGGACGCCACCAGGACCTGGGTGACCAGCACCATCCCCAGGTACGCGGCGACCCCGACGGAGAGCAGGGCCATGTCGAAGGCGCCGAGCCGGTAGCCCTGGCCGAACACGAGCCCCACCAGCCACGGCCCGATCCCGTAGCCGAGGCCGAAGGCGGCGACGGCCAGCGCGAGCAGGCCCAGGCTGAGCCGGAGGGTGACCTTCCGCAGGACCGCCCGGTCGCCGCCGTGCAGCAGCCGGGTCAGCAGCGGCAGGAGCGCCGTCTGCAGCGGGACCATGAGGAACAGCGGGATCCGGGCGAGGGTGTAGCCGGCCACGAACCGCCCGGCCAGGTCCGCCTGCTCCAGGTTGCGGGCGAGCAGCGGGACCAGGATCGGCGGCCCGTTGAGCAGCAGCTGCGCGCAGAGCGAGCCGAGCAGCAGCGGGAGCACGGCCCGCCGCACACCGCGCGGGGTCATCGTGGCGTCGCCGAGCTCGGGGACGCTGCCCATCCGCGTGCGCCGCCGGGCCAGGGCGAGCAGCTGCGGCCCGTGCGCCAGGAGGATCGCGAGGACCAGGGTCCAGGCGAAGATCGAGCTGTCCGGGTCGGCGATCAGCAGTGCGACCGCACCGGCCAGGGCGACCCGCAGCACCGTGTCCCACAGCATGACCAGCGCGTGCCGGTCCATCCGGTCCATGCCGATGAGCGCCCCGCGCATGACGAACTGGCCCGCGGAGGCGAGGCACAGCACGGCGAGCGCGGCGATCGTCCAGACCTCGCCGCCGAAGGCCCGGACCAGCACCGGCGAGAGCGCGAGCACCACCACGACCTCGGCCGCGGCGAGCACCAGGGCGGTGAACAGCGAGGCGTGCAGCACCCGGCCGGGCCGGGCCGGCACCTGCATCAGCCGGGCGGTCTCCTGCTCGATCGGCAGGAACACCCCGAACCCGACGACCAGGGCGATCGACCAGAAGGCGCCGAAGTAGGCGTACTCGGCGGCGGGCAGGCTCCGCGCGATGATCGCCAGGTAGCCGTTGACGAGGAGCCCCGAGCCGATGATGCCGAGCCCGACCAGGCCGAGCGACCGCGTTCGGGAGCGCGTCGTCGGAGTCAGGGCTCTACCCCTTCCTGCGGGCGACGTGCGGACGGGAACCGGTGGGACGTGTGGGATCGACCCGACTCTACCGGGCCGGCACCCGGCGGGCCCGGGACCAACGCCCCGGAAACCGCGCTCGGTTACCGGACCGCAATGTCCCACGTCGGTCCGGCGGCGGGTCCGGCGGGTGTCGGAACGGGTGGCATGACACTCTCGTCCCCGGCCAGGACGAGCGAGGGAACCGAGGACAGACGACGTGGGATCGCCGCCGGAGACCAGCGGAGCGGACACCGGGACCGGGACCGCCGCCTCGGGCACCGCCGGCGGCTCGGCCGAGGAGACTCCCGCCCCGGCGACCCCGGAGGCGGGGACGGTCGCCGGCGCGCCGCCCGCGCCGCCCGCACCGCGGCCGGAGCGCGACCTGGGCCGCCTGGACCCGGCCGCGCGCACGGCCCGCGAGCGCCCGGAGTGGCCGACCCGCCGCGGCGCCCGGCTGTCGCTCGACCTGCTCGCCGGCCTGTTCGGGTTGCTCGCGCTGCTGTGCGCGGCCGCGCTGCCCTTCGCCCCGGTCACGGTGAGCGCCCCCACCGTCTCCTGGCCGCAGCGCGCCACCGCGCCCGAGCCGACCACGCTCCTGCTCACCGCCTACCGACCGCTGACCCTCGACGTCCGGGTGAGCTGCGAGGCCGTCCGCGCCGCCGTCGGCACGACGGACCGGACCGTCGTCGCGACGATGCGGCCGGACTCCGCAGCGGCCGCGGCCTCCGGCCTGGTGATCACGGCCACCGGGACGCCCGGGTCGCCCGGCATCCGGGTGGCCGCGGTGGGCCGGGTGCTGCTCGACGCCCCGATCCCGAGCGGGAGCTGCCTCTACACGCTCCACGCCGACGGCGACGGCACGCTCCTCGACCTCGACGGGGATCGCCTGGCGTCGGCCTTCGGCGCCACGGTGCCGGACGTCGACCTGCTGACGACCTCCGTCACCGCCCTGCCGGGCCGCGGCGACCTCGCCGTGACGATGCGGGTCGACGACGAGATGGCGAGCAGCCCCACGCCCGGCAAGACGGCCCTGACCTGGCTGGCCGGGGCCTTCGCGCTCGCCGCGCTGCTCTGCCTGGTGTTCGTCGACCGGCGGACGGTGCGGGAGGCGAACCGGTGGCGGGTGCGCCCGCCCGCGCCCGTCGACCTCGTCGTCCCCGCGGTGATGACGCTGTGGCTCTTCCTCGCGCCCAGCACGGACGACGACGGCTACTACGCGGCCATGGCCCGCAACTTCCGGGCGTCGGGCTTCGTCGGGAACTTCTACCAGCTCTACGACCAGAGCTTCGTCCCGTTCACGTGGTTCTACCACCTGCTCGCCTGGTGGCAGACCGTCGCGGGCGACTCCGCGCCCGCCCAGCGGGTGCCCGCGCTCGTGTTCGGGCTGATCGCCTGGGCGGCGGTGCGCCGGTTCGTCGCGACCGCCCTGCGCGACGCCGCCCCGGACCGCCGGTGGATCCGGTCGCTGTCCCGGGCGGTGCTGGGCGTCGCGTTCCTGGCGTGGTGGCTGCCGCTGGACATGGGCGTCCGGCCGGAGAGCGCCGTGACCGTCGGCGGTGCGCTGGCGCTGCTCGGCGTCGCCGTGGCCGTCCGCCGGTCCCGGCTGTCGGTCGCCTGGCTGGCGTTCGTCGCGGCCGCCGCCGGGTTCGCGGTGCACCCGACCGGCTTCACCGCCCTGGCGCCGCTCGTCGCCGGGCTGCCGGCGCTGTGGCAGCTGGTCCGCACGCGCGGCGTGGTCGGCACGCTCGCCCGCGCCGTCGCAGTGCTGTCCGGGGCGACCGTGGCCTCGCTGCTCGCGTTCACCGACGGCGCCTTCCGCGACTTCCTCCGCGGGCAGGAGATCTTCCTCGGGATCCAGGACCAGAACAACTGGGCCGACGAGATCCAGCGCTACAACTTCCTGCTCACGAACAACCCGATGGGCTCGTACGCCAAGCGGGCCGCCGTCCTGGTGACGCTCGTCGCGCTGCTCTGGTTCGCGGTGCTGGTCGCGACCGCCCGCGCCCGCCGGATCACGGTGCCGTGGCCGCTGATGTTCTCCGGCTGCACCGCCGCGCTGGCCTTCCTGCTGCTCTGGCCCACGCCGTCGAAGTGGACCCACCACTTCGGCGCGCTCGCCGGCACCTGCTCGGCCTTCCTGGCGCTGCTGATCCTTCTCGGGATCCCGCTCGCCCGGCGGCTGGAGGCACGGCTTCCCGTGCCGCTGCTGGTGGCGGTCGCCGGGTCCTTCGCGCTGGCGCTGGCGCTGGCGGGCCACGGGCCGAACGCGTGGCCGTACACCTGGCTGGTCGGGATCCGGCGGCCGGAGAAGCCGCCGGCGGTCTCCGTCGTCGAGTTCGGCGACCCGCTGTGGTGGCTCCTCGGGCTGGCCGTGCTCGTCGGCCTCCTGGCCCTGGGCGCACGCCTGCGCGGCACCCGCGACCTGCGCCTGCACCTGCTGCGGGCGGTGCCGGCGATGGTGGTGCTCGGCCTGCTGGCCAACGTCGTCTACCTCGTCGGCACCTTCGGCCTCGCCGTGGACCGGACCAGCGGCTCGTGGTCCTTCTGGGGCGACAACTTCCGCGACCCCGGTGCGACGGACTGCAAC
This sequence comes from Pseudonocardia lutea, assembly GCF_042658055.1. Lineage (NCBI taxonomy): Bacteria > Bacillati > Actinomycetota > Actinomycetes > Pseudonocardiales > Pseudonocardiaceae > Pseudonocardia > Pseudonocardia lutea. The sequence goes on along the minus strand of NZ_JBHSQK010000006.1, from coordinate 45,126 downwards.
GCCGCCCGGGCCGTCCGCGTCCTCGACCCGGCGGGCGCCCGCACCCTCACCCCGGCGACCGGGCTGCCGGCACCCGCGGAGCCGCAGGGCTTCGCCGACGGGGGCTTCCCCCGCGGCGACGGGCCCCCGCTGCCGCAGGGGCGGGGGATGTTCGCCGCCTCATGGGGCAGCTTCGTCGCCCGGGGCGGAGCTCCGGAGTGGACGACCGGCCAGGTCACGACGCCCTGGTGGGATCTCCCGACGCTGCCCGCCGACGGATCCGCGCAGGTGGCCGTCCTCGCCGCCGGCACCCTCGGCCAGGGCAACTCGCTGGTCGCCGAGTTCGGCCGGCGCGCGGCCGACGGCACGGTGCAGGCCGTGGAGAGAGTGCCGCTGACCGACACCGCCTCCGACACGATCTGGCGCACCTTCGCGCTGCCCGACGCCGGGGGCCGGGCCGATCTCGTCCGGCTGACCGCGGTGGACCGCAGCGGCGGGACCGGCGGCTGGCTGGCCTTCACCGCCCCGGCCGTGGCGCAGCAGGTGCCGCTGCGCGAGGTGCTCCCGCCCGGCCCGGTGGCGCTGTCGTGGCAGGTGGCCTTCCAGTTCCCGTGCCTGCCGCTGCCGCGGGTGGCCGACGGCATCACCGAGCCGCCGCGCTCGGCGGTGGTCTGGGGGGACCCGTCGCTGTCCGGGTTCGACGACGGCACCTGGCAGCCCTTCCGCGGCGGCCTGTTCGGGCAGGTCCGCCGCCTGTCGACCGGTCTGCAGCTGGCCACCACCCTCGACGGCGTGCCCGAGGACGAGCGCAACCTCGAGGTCTACCTGTTCGACCCGCCCTATCCCGCGGACGCCTACGACCTCACCCGGGCCGACCGCGCCACCGGCGGGTGGGACGTCGGCTCGGACGCCCCGCCCCGCCCGTCCACGCCCGAGGCGGAGCGGGCCGACCGCGACGACTCCTGACGGCTAGCGTGTGCGGCCCTGGTGCTCGGGTCCGCGCTGGCCCGCGATGTGCGGGGCGGCGTGCGGGCGGGCGTTCTTCACGCGGTGCTTGCCGCGGGCCAGCCGGGCCCCGACGAGCTGCTCGGCGAGCTCGCGGGCCAGCTCGGGGTGCGGGGAGCGCAGGTCGGCGTTGCGGGCCGAGAGGAGCCGCTGCACCGGGCTCGGCTGCTCCGGCACCGCCGCGACCGTCGGCCCGGTCGGCAGGGCCGGCACGGCCGGCAGCGCCGGAACCGCGGGGAAGGCCTGGGTCGGCGGCTCCACCAGGGGCAGCGGGACGACCGTCGGCAGGGCCTGCGTCGCGGGGTCGCGGCGCGCCCCCGCGGTGTCGATCGCCGCGGGGCGCGGCGCCGGGCGGGGGCGGCGTCGCGTGCGGTCGGGCCAGGAACCGGCGCCGCTGAGCCCGATCGCGACCTCGGGCTCGACCGAGACGGCCGGCAGCACCGCCGTCACGGGGTCGCGGCGGGCCGCGTCCGTGTCGATCGGGATCCCCAGGGCGGGACGGTCGGCCTGCGGGACGACCGGGAGCGGCGCGGTCCGCGGCCCCGCCGCGGGAGGGACGGCGGCGGCCGGCGACGGGCCGCTCGGGACGGACGGCACGACGGCCACCTCCACGGCGTCGGAATCGGGAACGGACCCGGGAACGGACCCGGAGTCGAACGGGCGCCGCGGGGCGGGTGCCACGGGCAGCGGCAGGGCCAGGGCGGGCGCGGACGGGACGAGGCGGGCGAGGACCCCGGGCAGGACGCCGCGGTACCCGGGCAGGACGGCGCGGTACCCGGTCAGCCGCTGCGACCCGAGGGCCGGCAGCCCCTTCATCGCCGCGCGGGCCGGCTCCTCGACGTGCCGGTACAGCAGGTGCGCGGCGGGGACGGTCGCGACGAGCACGAGGAGCCCGAGCACGTGCGCGAGGAGCCCGTCTGCCGCGAGGAGCGTGCTGCCCCCGTAGCCGCCGTAGCGGCGCAGCGCCAGCCAGTACACCTCGAACATCGGGATGTGGATCAGGTAGAGCGCGTAGGAGATCCGGCCGCCGTGGACCATGGCCGGCCGCGACAGCCAGCGCGCCACGCCGCCGTCGGCCAGCGCGAGCGCACCGACCAGCACCGGGAACAGCACCAGGACGGCTCCGCCGCGGCCCGGGCCGACCAGCTCACCGGCGAGCAGGCCCACCGCGACGAGCACGGGAGTGACCGAGGCGACCACGGAGGCCGCCCGGCGGGCGTCGGGCCGGTGACGCAGCCGGCGCACGGCCAGGTACGTGAGGATCCCCGCACCGAACCCGCAGAGGATGCGGACGAGCCAGCTCCACGGGTAGTAGGGGCTCCCGGTGCTCAGGTAGGCCGTGGCGATCGGCGTCATCAGCGCGACCGCGCCCGCCGCCAGCACCCCGGCGGGGAGGTTCCGCATCCGGTGGAACACCACGGCGACCAGCGGGAACAGCAGATAGGCGAGCCATTCGGCGCTGATCGACCAGGTGGACCCGACCCACGACGCGCCGTCGAGGTAGGGGTTGTCCCACAGCTGCACCATGACCATCTGCTGCACCCACTCGCCGGGGCTCAGCACCGGCTGCACCGCCTGGAACGCGATGTCCGGCTCGGCACCGTAGGCCGCTCGCGCGACCAGCCAGATCCCGAACATGTGCAGCACCAGCGCGTAGGCCGGCCAGATCCGGCAGGCCCGGGCCCAGACGAAGCGGCCGGTCTGCGCGGCGGTGAGCCGGGGGCCGAGCTGCTCGAGGTACGTGTAGGCGATCACGAAGCCGCTGAGCACGAAGAACAGGTCCACACCGAGGGCGCCCTGCGTGACCAGCGGCCCGAGCAACCCGCTGACCACGGCGACGCCGGGCAGGGCGGTGAAGTGGAAGTGGAACAGCACCACCCATGCGGCGGCGACGGCGCGCAGGCCGGTCAGGGCCCGCAGCTCGCCTCCTCCGGCAGCGGGCGAACCCGGGACCGGACCCGTGGTCGGCGGGGCGTCCGACACGGGGGCGTGCTCGGCGGTCGTGGTCACGTCGACCACAACGATGCCTCCGAGTAGCCGTCACGGGCGTCCCCCACAGTGCGCCCGAACGGCCCAATGCGTTACGCGGAGTGGTCGAACTACATGAATGTCATTCACTATGCCCGGACCGGATGACAGCCCTCCGGGAGTGTGCCGGACCACCCCTCGGGTCGGGTGGCCGGCCCAGGGGGAGCGCCAGCTAGCCTCGGGCGTCGTGCTGACCACCGACACGGTGGACGAGGCACGCCGCAGCTCCCCACTCCGGCGTGACTCCGCTCCCCCACACCACCGTCCCGGTCTGCGATGGCTCGCGGCCGGACTCGGCCTGCTGTCGGCCGTGCTCTCGCTCTCGATCCCGTTCCTGCCCGTCGCGCAGAACACCGCCCAGCTCAGCTGGCCGACGGCCGACCGGGGCACCGCGCCCGTGACCGCTCCCCTCGTCGCCCTGCGCCCGGAGAGCTTCGACGCCACCGTCCCCTGCGCGGCCGTCCGCAGCCTCGACGCGCGGAGCCCGCAGGCCGGCACCGTCTTCACCACCACCGCGCCCGGCGCGCCGGACGGCGCCGCCGTGGGCATGCGGGTGAGCGTCGACACCGGCCGTCTCGCGGTCGACGACCGCGGGCAGCGGATCGCCGAGGCGGACCTCACCGCCGGGGACTGCACCCTCGTCGTCCGGTCCGACTGGGCGAGCACCACCATCACGTTCGGTGGCCGGCGGCTCGCCGCGTTCGACGACGACCGCCGGCCGCAGGTCGTCGGGATCTGGTCGGACCTCGACCAGACCCTCGACCCGGTCGCCGGCACCGCGATCCGGTTGGCCACCGACAACCGCTTCGACAGCGCCCCGACCGCGCCGAAGGTGTTGGCGGGGACGCTCGCCGTCGTCGCGCTGCTCGGCTGTCTGCTCGTGCTGCGCCGGCTCGACGACCGCGACGGCCGCCGGCTCGTGCCGACCGGCCGGTTGTCGGGCCGGCTGCGCGGGCACGACTGGACCCGCGACTCCGCGGTCGTCGTGCTGCTGGGCGGGGCGACCGTCTTCGGCAGCATGACCCCCGACGACGGCTACATCCTCAACATCGCCCGCGGCACCTGGACCTCGGGCTACGTCGGGAACTACTACCGCTGGTACGACGTCCCGGAGGCGCCGTTCGGCTGGTTCTACGAGCTGTACTCGAAGTGGATCGAGGTCAGCGACGCGGTCCTCTGGCTGCGGATCCCGGCCTTCGTGATGGGCGTCGCGTCCTGGTTCCTCATCAGCCGCGCGCTGCTGCCCCGGCTCGGCACCCGCGTGCGCCGCAGCCGGTCCGCGGGCTGGGCCGCCGCCGGTGTCTTCCTCTGCTTCTGGATCCCCTTCGACAACGGTCTGCGCCCCGAGCCGGTCGTGGTGATCGCGGCGCTGCTCTCGCTGGTGCTGCTCGAGCGCGCGCTGGTCACCCAGCGGCTGCTGCCGATCGCCGGCGCGCTGGTGTCCGGTGCCTTCGCCGTGGCCGCCACGCCGACCGGGCTGATCGCCTTCGCGCCGCTGCTCGCCGCGGCCCGCCCGCTGCTGCGCCTGCTCGGCAGGCGGGCCCGCAAGGCCGGGTGGCTGGTGGTGCTGCTGCCGCTGCTGGCCGCCGGCGTGATCGTGCTCGTCGCCGTGTTCGACGACCAGACCTGGGCCGCGGTGGCCGAGGCCACCCGGGTCCGCACCGAGATCGGCCCGAACCAGCCCTGGTACGACGAGCTCTCCCGCTACCAGCTGCTCTTCTCGGACAGCCGCGACGGCTCGCTGATGCGCCGCTTCCCGGTGCTGCTGCTCCTGCTCTGCCTCGGGGTGAGCATCGCGGTGCTGCTGCGGCGCGGCCGCATCCCGGGCGCGGCGCTGGGGGTGTCCCGGCGGCTGATCGGCAGCAGCCTGCTCGCGTTCGTCGTGCTGGGGCTCACCCCGACCAAGTGGACCCACCACTTCGGCGCCTTCGCCGCGCTCGGTGCGGGCATGGCCGCGATCGCCGCGCTGGCCACCGGGACGAGCGTGCTGCGGTCCCGGCGCAACCAGGCGCTGCTGGTCGCGGCGCTGCTCGGGGTCACCGCGCTGGCCTTCGCCGGCCCGAACACCTGGTGGTACGTCTCGAACTGGGGCGTGCCCTGGTTCGACAAGCCGCCCTCCGTGCGCGGGATCTCCGCCACCTCGCTGCTGCTGCTCGCCGCGGCCCTGGTGCTGGTCTACGCGCTGGTCGAGCACCTGCGCGGGCCCGCGATCCCGCGTCCGCTGCCGGCCGACGGACGGGGGCCGCGGCTGAACAACGCGCCGATCGCCGTGATCTGCGCGCTGATGGTGGTCTTCCAGGTCGCGTCGCTGGCCAAGGGCGTGCAGAAGCAATGGGGCACGTACTCGCTGGCCGCGGACATCGTCGAGGACCCCACCGGCTCGCGGTGCGGACTCGCCGGGCGGGTGCTCGTCGAGACCGACCCCGAGGCGGGCGTGCTCCCGCCGGCGGCCGGCCCGGGGGGACCGCCGGAGACCGTCGGGTTCGTCCGGGACGGCCTCCCGCCGAGCGGGCCGGGTTCCTTCCGCGACTCCGACGGCAAGGGCAACCACGATCCCGGCGTCACCGGCACCGGCCCGCACGGCGGCCGCGTCACAGGGAGCTGGAGCGCCGACCAGCAGGCGATCGGCGACTACCGCAGCGGCTGGTACACGCTGCCACAGGCCGCGCGGGACGGCTCCGTCCCGCTGGTCCTCGGCATCGCCGGGCAGGTCGGCGGGGGCACGTCCCTGAGCCTCGAGTTCGCCCGCGGCGACGAGGTCGTCGACCGGATCGAGCCGGACGGCGCCTCGGGGACGGTGACCGCGACCGCCGATCCGCTCGGCACCGCCGCGTCCGGGTCGGGCTGGCGGGACCTCCGGCTGACCCTCTCCGGCGCGGCCGCGACCGCCGACGCGGTCCGGGTCGTCGCGACGGACCGGGCCCTCGGCCAGGACGGCTGGATCGCCGTGGCCGAGCCGCGGGTCCCGCAGCTGACCCCGCTCACCACGGTGGTCGCGGGCATGGCCGGCTACACCGACTGGCCGACGGCCTTCCCCAGCCCGTGCCTGCGCCCCTTCGGGGTGCACCGGGGCGTCGCGGAGATGCCGGGCTACCGGATCCTGGCGGACACCCAGCAGCGCGAGGTCGGCGACAACTGGGGTTTCCCGTCGACGGGCGGGCCGCAGGGCTGGATCGACCAGGTCGCCCGGCAGCGGGTGCTGCCGACCTACCTGCAGGGGCAGTGGGACTTCGACTGGGGCCAGCTGCGGATGTTGGAGCCGTGGTCCCCGACGCCGGGCGGGCCGGAGGTCGAGCGGGGCACCCGCACGATGGGCGGCTGGCAGAAGGTCGGCGAGATGGGCGAGGCCCCGGCGGACCCGCCCCTCGACCGGCCCTGACGCACCGTGGCTCCTCGACGCGTCCGGGCGGGCGCGTCAGGGGGTCCACGACGCTCAGGATCCGCAGACCGCGGCGGCGGCTGCCGCCTCCCGGGGGTAGCGGTAGGACGTCCGCTCGACCGCCCCGGTGAGGTTCTGCCGGAAGCGGTCGGCGGTCAGCGGGTCCCGGTAGGAGGCCAGCATCTCGCGGGTCGCCGGGCAGTCGAGGGCGCGGCGGGCGTCGTCGACGAAGCCCGGCCCGACGAACCCGGTGTCGCCCCGCACCCCGGCGTCGGCGAGGAACCACTCCGGCAGCAGGTCCTTGTCGTGCCCGATCCGCCCGCCGGGGACCCCGGTGGCGTGCCCGGCGACCGGGTTGACCAGGCCGACGCCGTCGAGCACCCGGACGTCGAGCGGCGCGAGCTCCCCGGCCACGCCGAGGTTGAGCCACACGAGCGTGCTCCGCTCCGTGGCGGCCGGGTAGACGTACCACCGTCCGCCGCCGACGATCGCGAGCGACGGCCCCGGCGCGGCCGTCAGCTGCGCGACGCCCTCGCCGACCATCGGGTGCGTCGCGTAGTCCTCGGCCGTCACCGGGTGCGGGTGGCCGAGCAGCAGCACGTAGTAGAGCCGCTCGTTGGCGATCCAGTGCGGGCCGAGGTGCTCGCCGTAGGCCGGGCGCAGCGAGGTCAGGCAGAACGCCGCCCAGACCAACGTGCCCAGGACGGGGACCAGGGCCCAGCGCGTCGCCGGCACCACCATCACCGGCAGGAGCAGCGAGAACAGTGCGGGCAGCAGCATCCGGCCGTGCATGAAGTCGCCGCCGACCCGCGTGACGTAGACCCCCAGCAGCAAGCCCGCGACGACCGGCGCGAGCGCCACCACGAGGGTGGCGCCCCGCGTGCCGGAGGCCGCCGGGCCGGTACGCCCCCGGCGGCTCCACAGCGCGAGCGCGGCGAGCAGCACTCCGGCACCCGCGTACCAGAGCCGGTAGGTCTGCACGAGGTCGAGCAGGTACCAGCCACCCTGGTCCCAGCGGGCGTCGCTCGCCTCCTTCGCCAGCGCCGTCGAGGGCACCAGCAGGCCGTAGTAGCCCATCCGGAAGATCTCGTAGCCGACCGGCACCACCGCGGCCACCGCGACGAGCGCGAGCAGCCGGCGCACGCCATGACGCCACTCCAGCACCACGAACGCGGCTGCGACGACCAGCCCGGCGAGGGCGAGGTCCGGCCGCACCAGCGGCGCCAGCCCCACGACGACGGCGAGCGGCCACGCCCGGCCTCCCGCCTCGCCCCGGCGCACCTGCAGCCGCCGGACCAGCAGCCACCAGCTCGCCCCGAGCCAGGCGGTGACGAGCCCGGTCTCCAGGCCGGACGTCCCGAAGTCCCAGAAGGGCGGCAGCGCCACCACCACCAGCGCGCCGGCCGGCAGGATCGTGCGGGCCCGGTGCAGGCGGCGTGCGGCGTCGACCGCGAGCCCCAGCCCGGCCACGGAGAGCAGCAGGCCGAGGACGACGGCGGCCCAGTTGAGCGTGATCCCGGGCACGAGGCCCGGGATCGCGAGGAGGTAGGTCCAGAGGGTGGAGGTGTTGGCCTCGACCCGCTCCCCGGCGTTGAACACCGGACCGTCCCCGGCCAGCAGGTTGCGCACGGTCCGGAGCACGATCAGGCCGTCGTCGCTCATCCAGCGGCGGTTCCAGACGAGTGCGGCGAACGCCCCGAGGAGAAGGACGAGCACGGCGCCGTTCCAGAGGCCGGGCCGGAACCGGACGTCGGGGCGGGCGGGCGGGAGTCCGACCGGGGTGTGGTGGACCGGCGCGACGGTGTCGATCGACCTGCTCCTCATCACTCGCGTGTGCTTCCAGAACGAGCCTTCCCCCGGGCAGGCTGCGACATTCTGGCGGATGGTGCGCGAATCGTGACCGACCCGCGGCCCCGGGCCGCGGCGTGTCGCGGGCGGGCTGGCACTGTGTCCGGGTGGTCTCCCCCGCGCGCTCCGCCCCCGACGCGACGCGGGAGGACCCTCCGGTGCCCGTCGCCCCGCGGCGGCGCGGGGTCCTCGCCGCCCTGCTCGGCCTGGTCGTGCTCGCGTGCGCGGCGGCCTTCCCCTTCGCGCCCGTGGTGCAGCCGGAGGTCCGGTACGACTGGGGCGGACCGGGCGCGGTGCCCTCCGCGCTGCCGCTGATGCCCTACCAGCCCGTCTCCCTCACGGCGGGGACGACCTGCGCCGCCGCCCGCGCGCTGGGCGAGGGCACGCTCCTCGCCACCACCCCCGCCGCGCCGGACCCGCGGGCGATCCCGCTCGAGGGTCTGCGGATGGAGGTCGCCGGGGACGCGCTGCGTGTGACCACGGCCGGCGTCGAGCTCGACCCGGTGCCCCTGCCGGCCGGCGACTGCACCGTCGAGTTCCGCAGCGACACCACGGCCACGACGCTGCTGCTCGACGACGCGCCGGTCGTGTCCCGCCCGGGCGACCTGCGACCCGCCGTCGCCGCGGTCCTCACCGACGCCCGGGACACCTCGGGCCTGCGGGTGCAGCTCACCGCCGACACCCGGTTCCAGACCACGATCACCCCGCTCAAGGCCGCGCCGGCCGTGGTCGGGGTGCTGGCACTGCTCGCGATGGTCGTCGTGCTCGCCCGCGGCGAGCGGCGGCACCGGGTCCGGGTGCTGCCCCGCGGCTGGTGGCGGCCGCGACCCACCGACCTCGTGGTCGCGGCGACGCTCGCGGTGTGGTGGGTGTCCGGGCCCGTGACCGTCGACGACGGCTACATCGCCGGGATCGTCCGGGACCGCGGCACCAGCGGGTTCGTCGGCAACGTCTACCGCTGGCTGAACGCGCCCGAAGCCCCGTTCAGCTGGTTCTACGACCTCTACTACGCCTGGTCCCAGGTCTCGGCGGCGACGGTCTGGATGCGGCTCCCGTCGATCCTGCTCGGGCTCGTGACCTGGGCCCTGCTCTCCCGCTGCGTGGTGCCCCGGCTGCTGCCGCGCGCCGGCCGGGGCGTCGCCTGGCTCTCCGCGCTGACCTTCCTCGCCTGGTGGCTGCCGTACACGCTCGGCCTGCGCCCGGAGCCGTGGGTCGCCGCCGGGACGGTGCTGGTGGTCGTCGCCGTGGAGCGCGCGGTCGCGCTGCGACGGGTGACGCCGCTGGTCCTGGCCCTGTCGGTCGCGGGCGTGACGACGGCCGTCACGCCGGGCGGGCTGATGGCCTTCGCCCCGGTCCTCGCGGGTCTGGTCCCGGTGCTGCGGACGTTGCGCCGCAGCGGGCTGGGCCCGGTGCCGCTCGTGCTCGTGCTGCTGGCCGGGCCCGCGGCGGCGGTGTTCCTCATGGTCTCCGACCAGAGCCTCGCGGCGATGCTGGAGGCCACCCGGGTGCGGACGCTGATCGGCGGCGGCCAGCCCTGGTACGAGGAGTTCGACCGCTACGCGCTGCTGCTCACCCAGGACGACCTGCAGGGTTCGCTGGCCAAGCGGACGCCCGTCCTGCTCACGATCCTCGCGGCGGTGGTCGCGCTGTGGGCGGCCGGCCGCCGGATCCCGGCCGGGCCCACGCGCCGGATCGCCGTGGTGTTCCTGCTGGGACTCGCCTCCATGACCGCCACGCCCACCAAGTGGACCCAGCACTTCGGCGACCTCGCCGGCATCGGTGCAGCGGTGCTGCTGGTCGGGATCGTGGCCCTCGGGCGGCGGGCGCTCGCCGGCCGGACGACGCCCTGGCTCGCCGGGCTGGGCGCGCTCGCCGTCGCCGGCTCGCTGGTGCTGGCGGGGCAGAACGTCTGGCCCTTCGTCTCCGACTGGTGGGCCCTGACCTGGAGCACGATGCCGCCCTTCGTCGCGGGCATCGAGCTCGCGCCGGTGTGGCTCGTCGCAGGGCTCGTGGTCGTCGCGGCGTCTCTCGTGGTCCTCGCCTGGCGACGCTCGGGCGGCGGCACCGTACGGCTGCCGCGGTGGCTGCCCAGCCCCGCCGCCGTGACCACCGTGCTGCTGACGGCGGTGGTGCTGCTGCAGGTCGGGTCGTTCGCGCGGACCGGCTGGCAGCACCGCGACAGCTACACGCTCCTGTCCGACGCGCTCTCGACCGCCCGCGGAGCCCCGTGCGGGCTGCAGGAGCGGCTGTCCGTCGAGACCGACCCCGCGGCGGGCCTGCTGCCGGCGCTGCCGGGTCCGTCCGCCCTGCCGCCGGAACCGGTCGACGCGGGCGGCACCGAGCTGCCCGGCATCCGGGCGCGGGGCACCGGGGACACGGCGTGGTTCGCGCTCGACCCCACGCAGCGGGACCGCTCCCTCCCGGTCGTCGTGACGGTCGCGGGTTCGCTGCGTCCCGGCGACACACTGGCTGCCGAGTTCGCGGGCGAGGACGGCGAGCCGCTCACCCGCACCGCCCTGCGGCCGGACGGTCCCGTGCCACGGGACACCCGGCTGCTCGCACCCGAGGGCGCGACCCGGGTCCGGCTCGTCGTGGACGTGCGGGAACCGGTCGACATCCCCGCCGTCGCCACCCTGCCGCGCGTCCCGCGGCTCACGCCGATGGACGAGGTCCTGCGACCCGGCACCGAGGCGATCCTCGATTGGCCCGTCGCGTTCGTGTTCCCCTGCCTGACCCCGGCGCCGCTGCCCCTGGGCACCACGGCGCTCCCGCAGTGGCGGGTCGCACCACCGCAGGCCGACGACTCGGCCGGGATCACCTACGCCCCGAGTTACGGAGGACCGTTCGCCGCTGCGCGGACGCTGGTGACCGAGCAACGCCTGGCCACCTACCTCACCGGCGACCCGACCCGGGACGCGGCCCAGGTGTACCGCTGGGTCCCGCGGCAACCGCTGGCGGCCGCGGTGCCGCACGTCACCGACCGCACGGTCAGTGGCTGGGCACACACGGGTCGTACCCGTGTGCCCGGTCTCGATCCCGTCGGGTGAGGTGCGCCCGGCCGTCTGCGACGCGCGTCATACACCACAATGGGGCGCACCGACACCCTCGGTCCGGCTCCGCCGGGCCCCCCTCACCGGAGGACTGAGCCGAACCCATGCTTCGCACATCCGAGTCGCCGGACGTACCCCTGGCCGCACCGGCGTCCGCGGAGCGACGCCCGGAAGGCCCCGTGCGGCTGACCGTGCAGCGCGGGCTCTTCTTCGGCCCCTCCGCGCTCGCGCCCGAGGACCTCTACTCCGTGGTCGAGAAGGGGGTGGCGCGCCGCGAGCGCGGCCGGGTCCACCTGACCCCGGGCACCCGGGTCGGCACCAACACCTACTTCGGCCGGCTGCACGCCACCTACTGGCAGCGCTGGACGGCGGTCGACCGGGTCGAGGTCACCGCGCGCGCGGCGGGCGAGGGCCGGATCCGGCTGCTCGCCTCGGACACCAACAAGGTCTCCCGCATCGTCGACGCGGTCGACGTCGGCACCCCGGCCGGGCCGGAGACCCGCGAGGTCCGGCTGTCGGCCCCGATCGACCGCTTCCTCGACGGCGGCGGCATGTGGCTGGAGATCACCACCGAGACCGGTGAGCTCACGGTGTCGGAGGTGCGCTGGAGCGTCCTGGCCCCGCGCCCGGTGCCCGACACCGACATCGTGATCTGCACCTACAACCGGGTCGAGGAGTGCCTCGACACGATGCAGGCGCTGGCCGACGACCCGGAGGCGCTCGCCGTGATCGGCGCGGTGCGGGTGGTCGACCAGGGCAGCGACCCGCTGGAGTCACGGGACCGGTTCACGGCCGTGTCGAAGGCACTGGGCGACAAGCTCGTCTACCTCCGCCAGCCGAATCTCGGCGGCGCGGGCGGGTTCACCCGCGGCCTCTACGAGGCCACCGCCGGCGCTCCGGAGGAGCACCGCGACGTCCTGCTGATGGACGACGACGTGATGCTCGAGCCCGAGCTGCTGATCCGGCTGACCTCGTTCGGGGCCTGCACGCCCCGGCCGACCATCGTCGGCGGGCAGATGCTGAACCTGCTCCACCCGGCGCACCTGCACATCTCGGCCGAGTACGCCGATCCCGAGAACCTCAAGGTCGGCTTGCCCGTGCCCGGCGCGCTGCAGGAGGCCTACCTGCTCGGGCTCGACGAGCGCCTGCTGCCGATCAACCAGGAGCGGCGCGCCGACACCGAGTACAACGGCTGGTGGTCCTGCCTGATCCCGGCCGAGATCGTCCGCCGGATCGGCTACCCCCTGCCGCTGTTCTTCCAGTGGGACGACATCGAGTACGGCTACCGCGCCCGCGCCGCCGGATTCCCGACCGTCTCCCTGCCCGGCGCCGGCGTGTGGCACGGCGACTTCGGGTGGAAGGACTGGGACGAGTGGCACCGCTACTTCAACCTGCGCAACGGGTTGATCATGGCGGCGCTGCACACGGGCTTCTCCACGAAGACGATCAACGCCCGGATCCGGCACCTGCTCTCGGTCTACCTGATCGGCATGCACTACGGGCTGTCCGCGACCCTGCTGCAGGCCGTGGAGGACTTCCTCGACGGCCCGGAGATCCTGCGTGACGGCTCGGTCGGGTCCGCGGCGCGCATCCGGCGGGTCCGCGCCGACTACCCCGAGACCACCGTGCACAAGATGTCCGAGCTGTCCGAGGACTTCCGGGCGTTGACGGTGCACCGAGCCGGGGGCGAGCCGAGCAACGAGAGCCTGACCTGGGTCAAGCGAGCCGTCTACCAGCTGCTCGACCGCGTGCCGCACCGCATGGGCTTCATCCCCGCCGGGGACGCGCACTGGTGGCACGTGGGGCTGTTCGAGCGCGCCGTGGTGACGGACATGGGCGAGCAGGGCGTCCGGATCCGGCAGCGGGACAAGGCGAAGCTGATCGCCCTGGCCCGCCGCGGTCTGCAGGCGATGCGCCGGCTGCACACCGAGGGCCCGGCGGTGGCCGAGCGCTACCGGGCGGCGGTGCCGGAGCTGACGAGCCGGGCGAACTGGGCCCGGCTGTACGGCCTCGACGACAAGGCCGGGAACACCGCGGAGTAGCTCGGCCGGCCCGGTCCGGCCGCCCCCACCCGGGGCGGCCGGACTGTGGCGTCACCGGTCGAAGATCTCCTCCGACCACGCCTGCCGGCTGGTCAGCCAGGCGAGCGCGTCGCGGTAGCGGGTGCGCAGCAGCGGCCACTGGCGCGCGACCTCGCGGTGCAGCTCGAAGGACTCCTTCACCATCCGCTTGAACAGCTGCGGGTCGCGGCGGCGGAAGGTGACCCCCCGGCCGTCCGGCGTCGACACCGTGGCCGAGTCCAGCCCGGCCAGCACGAACCACTGGGCCTGCTTCCACGGCACGTTGCGCTGCGGGACCTCGGCGTGCGCCGCGTCCGGCGTCTTGAGGTTGCGCAGCACGCCCTTGGCGAGCCCCAGCCCGACCTTCAGCTTGCCGACCGGCGGTTCCGGGAACAGCTGGGCCCCCAGCGCGTCGAGGGTCGACAGCGGCACCTCGGTCGCGGACTGCAGCGGGCGGCCGTCGTCGTACTCCGCGCGCTCGGCCCGGATCTCACCGAGCACCACCGGCAGCTTCGCGAAGAGCGCCTCGGGGCCGGCCAGGAAGTCCTTCAGCCCCTTGATCTGCAGCGCGACCGCCGAGTACTCCATGAGCATCAGGTGCCGCAGGGTGCGCTTGAACGACTCCTGCAGCAGCGCCTTGGGCGAGTCCGGGCCGTGCAGCGCCGCCGCGACGTACCGGTTGCGGTAGTGGAAGTAGGCCTGCCAGTCGCTGGAGTCGTCCTTCTCGATGAAGGACATGTGCCAGATCGCGATGCCCGGCACGGTCGCCGTGCGGTAGCCGCGGCCGCGGGCCCGCAGGCCGTACTCGGCGTCGTCCCACTTGATGAACAGCGGCAGCGGCAGGCCCAGGTCCTCGGCGACGGCCCGCGGGATCAGGCACATCCACCAGGCGTTGTAGTCGACGTCGACGCGTCGGTGCAGCCACGGCGTCTGCCGCAGGGTCTGCTCGGCCAGGTCGTGGTGCGGGTTCGTGTCCGGCGCGACCCGCCACATGAACGTGTTGCGGTCGACGACCTCGCCCATGGTCGAGAGCTGCGACCGCGCCTGCAGCGAGAGCATCTGTCCGCCCACGAGCATCGGCTCGCGCGAGAAGCGGGAGAACGCGACGGCCCGCAGGATCGAGTCCGGCTCGAGCAGGATGTCGTCGTCCATGAAGAGGATCTGCTCGCAGTCGGTCGACCCGAGCGCCTCGTACATCACCCGCGCGTAGCCGCCCGACCCGCCCAGGTTGGGCTGGTCGACGATCCGCAGCCGGTCGCCGAGCACCGCGGCGGCCTGCTCGTAACCGGCCTGGTCGCGGACCTTCTGCGTGCCCTGGTCGGGCAGGATCACCGCGGTCACGGCCGCGAGCACGTCCGGGTCCTCGCCGATGGCCGTGAGGGTCGCGACGCAGTCCGCCGGCCGGTTGAAGGTCGGCATGCCGATGGTGACGGCCGCGCGGCCGGGCGCGGCCGTCGGTGCGTGCCAGCCGCCCTCGTGCAGGACGAGCTCGCCCGCGTCCGTGGTGAGGTCGAACCAGTACCAGCCGCCGTCCTCGAAGGGGCGCAGGTCCAGCGGGAGGTCCAGGTCCTGCCGGCCCTCGACGCGCTGTCCGGTGACGTAGATGTGCGAGCCGTCGGCCTTCGACCGGTAGACGTCGACGCGGCCCGAGCCCTCCACCGAGAGCTTCAGCCGGATGTCGGTGAGCGTCGACCAGGCACGCCAGTAGCCCGCGGCGAAGCCGTTGAAGTAGGCACCGAAGGACACCTCGCTCTGCGCCGGCAGCACGGCCGAGGTCCGCGAGGTGACGCGCAACGCCCGCCCGGTGCTCGCCGAGACGGTGAGCGTCATCGGCTTCTCCTGCGACCCCGGCGTCGGCTCGGTCGGCGCCAGGGTGGTGCCGGTCCGCTCGTCGACGTAGAGCGCGCGCACCGCCAGCGGGTCCGCCGGGCGGGGCAGGATGATCCGCTGCAGCAGCGTGTCGGCGGTCCCTCCGCGCGTGGGCACGGAGGCGGGCTTCTCAGCCGAGGTGGTACTGGGCACGGTGGTCGTCACTCGGTCCTCGGTGTCTCGCTACCGGCGGGGGCAGTGGCCGAGGGTAGCCACGCCGCGTCAGGACACCGACGACCGGGTGCCGGCGGCCTCCCTGGCGATCTCCTCGCGCAGGGCGGCGAGGACCCGCTGCGCGCTGTTCCCCGCGCCGAAGAGCTCGTCCACGTTCCGCCGCTGCGCGTCGCGCAACGGATCGGGGTGACCGGAGAGGAACTTGTCGGCCAGGCGCCGCGCCTCGTCGGTCCCGTGCACCGTGTGCACCCCGCGCACGACCCGCCGGCCGATCTCGTTGAACGGGCGGTGGCCCTCGCGCTCCACGAACACCAGCGGCTTCCCGAACAGCTGGTACTCGACCAGCATCGACAGCCCGTCCGTGATCATGAGGTCCGACGCGGCCAGGGTCGGCCCGTACTCCGCCTCGGACAGCACCGTGGTGTTCGGGAGCGCCGACCAGGCCCGCATCCAGTCGTCGAACTCGGCCCGGGAGATCGGGGAGCCGGTCGCGTCGGGCAACGGCAGCAGCGCCGGGTGCGGCATGAACACGAACTCGGTGTCGGGGCTGCCTGCGGCCCACTCCAGCATCTCCGTGCGCATGAGATGGAACACGCCGAAGTCCGTCCAGCCGCGCGCGATCGTGTGGTGCGCCGACCAGACGACACGCCCGGGCCGCCCCGGGCGATCGTCCGTCAGCGGCCACTGCGGCACCGCCGCGCGCAGCCGGTCCGCCTTCGGGTGCCCGACGACCCGGAACTGCGTGCCCGCCCGGGCACCGTCGCGGACCGCGGTCTCGCGCATCAGGTCGTTGGCGCAGAAGACGAGCCAGGCCGCACGGTGGAAGGGAGCGTCGACGGCGCTGTTGGACGTTCGTTGGCCCGGCACGTTGCGGACGATGTTCATCGTCTCGTACGGGATCAGGCAGGTCCGGGCGAAGCCGAGCCGCTCCGTCGCGAACTCGTCCGGCACGTCGGCGTCCCATTGGGACTGCCGGAAGATGACATCCGGCTCGATGGCCTTGACCAGCTGCAGCAGGTCCTGCTCGCCGCCCGCCGAGAGACGGAGGTGGGGCACGCCGCGCCGGGTGAGGCCCTCGTGCACCTCCGCCTCGCCGTAGAAGCCGTCCGAGCCGCGGAAGCGGCGCGGGATCGACGCGACGACGGGTTCGAAGTCGTCGCTGGCCTGCATCGCCTCGACCAACGGGTGCGTGGAGTCCCAGGAGCCGAGGACGTGGGCGAGGAACAGCACGCGGATCGGGGTCCGGTGCAGGGTCGCGCGGCGGGCCACGAGGTGGATGGAGTCGCGGAGCTCGGAGTACCGGTCGGGCACGCCGTCGACGGTCGACCCGACCTCGTCGAGCCGGGACCGGACCGCCCCGAGCTCCTCGCGGGTGCGGTGCAGCTCGACGTCGATCGCGGACAGGTGCCGGTCGAGCTCCCGCATCTGCACCGGCAGCTCGCGCAGCCGGCGGAACTGGGCACGGGCCCGGGCGGGGAGGGCGCGCAGGGCGCGCAGCCGCGCAGCCCTCACCTCGCGTGACCGTCCGGCCGACGGCGGGTGGACGTCCGGTGAACCGCCATACGCACGACCGTACGGATCATCGCGTCCCGACCCGCCCGGCCAGGCGATCGTCGTCGGGCAGCGGCCGCCCTCGATCGACGACCGGCGGACGGAGCGGGACGAACCCGGCCTGCCCGACTCGTCAGTCACATCTACGCAGGCAAAACTGGACAGTTTAAGCTGTCTAGTTCTACCGTCGACCTCGTGGACGAGATTTCGGAGTCGGCGCTGCGGGCGTCGCAGGACGTGCGGGCCGTCGTCGGACGGCTGCGCCGCAGGCTGCGCGAGGTCGCGTCGGGCGAGGGCGCGGGGCTGACCCCGTCGCAGACGGCCGTGTTCACCCGGCTCGCCAAGGAGGGGGACTCGTCCGCGAGCGTGCTCGCCGCCGCCGAGGGCGTCCGGCCGCAGTCGATGGCCACGATCCTCGCCGCGCTCGACGGGCACGGGCTCATCGAGCGCCGCCCCGACCCGGAGGACGGGCGCCGGCAACTGATCACGCTGTCGGCCGCGGGGCGCGAGCGCGCGGCCGGCGACCGGGCCGCACGCGGCGAATGGCTCGCCCGGCGCCTGCAGGAGGACTTCACGGAGCGGGAGCGACAGACGCTGATCGAGGCGGCTGCCCTGCTCGAGAGGCTGGTGGGACGGTGAGTGCCCTGCTCGACCGCGTGCGCCGGTCCGACGACGGGGCCTTCGACCGCAGGCTGATCGCGCCGATGATCCTCGGCGCGATCCTCAACCCGATCAACTCGTCGATGGTCGCCGTCGCTCTGGTGCCGATCGGGATCGCCTTCGGTGCGCCCCCGGCGGAGACGGCGTGGCTGGTGTCCGGGTTGTACCTGGCGACGGCGATCGGCCAGCCCGTCGTCGGGCGCCTGGTGGACACCTACGGGCCGCGGCCGCTGTTCCTGGTCGCGACCACGCTCGTCGGGCTGGCGGGCGTCGTCGGTGCGCTGTCCCCACAGCTCTGGGTCCTGGTGCTGGCCCGGGTGCTCCTCGGCTTCGGGACCTGCGCCGGATATCCCGCGGCGATGTACCTGATCCGCAGCGAGTCCCGACGCACCGGACTGGCGAGCCCGGCCGGCATCCTCACCGTGCTGTCCGTATCGACCCAGACGATCTCGGTGGTGGGGCCGACGCTGGGCGGCCTGCTGATCGGCCTGGGCGGCTGGCGGGCGGTGTTCGCCGTGAACGTGCCGCTGGCGGTCGTCGCCTTCACGCTCGGGGCGTGGCGGCTACCGCGCACTCCGCGCACGGGCCCGTCACCCCGGATCGACGTCACCGGGATCGCGCTCTTCGCGACCACGCTCGTCGCGCTGCTGCTGTTCCTCATGGAACCGGAGCGATGGTGGCTCCTGCCGGTGGCCGTCGCGGCCGGTGCCGGGTTCACCCGGTGGGAGCTGCGGAGCGGCGACCCGTTCCTCGACCTGCGGGTCTTCGGCGGCAACGGCCCGCTGCTCGCGACGTACGGGCGCACGCTGCTGAGCTACGTCGTCGCCTACGCCTTCCTCTACGGCTACACCCAGTGGCTGGAGGAGGGGCGCGGGCTGTCCGCGTCGGTGACCGGGCTGATGCTGCTGCCGATGTCGGTCACGGCGGTCGCGGTCTCCGCGGTCACCGGCCGGCGTCCCGAGGTGCGCGGCAAGCTGCTGGTCGGGGCGACGGCGCAGGTCCTGGCCTGCGCGGCGCTGCTGACCTTCGGCGGCAGCACCCCGCTCTGGCTGATCGTCGGGCTCGCGGTCCTCGTCGGGATCCCGCAGGGCCTGGTCGGCCTGGCCAACCAGAACGCGCTCTACCACCAGGCCGACCCGGAGCGGACCGGCGCGTCGGCCGGGCTGCTGCGGACCTTCGGCTACCTCGGCGCGATCGTCGCGTCCGTGGGCAACGGCGCCTTCCTCGCCGAGCGCGCCGACACCCCCGGCCTGCACCACCTTGCCGCGTTCCTGCTCGCCGTGGCGTGTGTGCTCCTCGCCGTCACCCTCGCCGACCGCTCGCTGCGGAAGGTCGGCGGCGACGCCTAGTCCTCGGCCTCGGTGCCGGACAGCGCCTTGCCCTCGACGAAGTGCGGGGTGATCCGGTTGTCGAACATGGTCAGCGCGGAGCCGATGGCCATGTGCATGTCGAGGTACTTGTAGGTGCCGAGACGGCCGCCGAACAGCACGTTGCGGTTCGCGGTCTCCTTGCGCGCCAGCTCGCGGTAGCGCTCCAGCTTCGTGCGGTCCTCGGGCGTGCCCACCGGGTAGTACGGCTCGTCGCCGGACTCGGCGAAACGCGAGTACTCGCGCACGATGACCGTCTTGTCCTTCGGGTAGTCCCGCTCCGGGTGGAAGTGCCGGAACTCGTGGATCCGGGTGAAGGGGACCTCCTCGTCGTTGTAGTTCATGACGGAGGTGCCCTGGAAGTCACCGGTGTCGTGCAGGACCTCGGTCTCGAAGTCCAGCGTGCGCCACGAGAGCTCGCCCTCGCTGTAGTCGAAGTAGCGGTCGAGCGGGCCCGTGTAGACGGTCGGCACGCCGACCGGCAGCTCGTCGCGGACCGCGAAGTAGTCCGTGTCCAGCCGGACCTCGATGTTCGGGTGGTCCGCCATCTTCTCCAGCCACGCGGTGTACCCGTCGACGGGCAGCCCCTCGTAGGTGTCGTTGAAGTAGCGGTTGTCGAAGGTGTAGCGGACCGGGAGCCGCGTGATGATCGACGGGCTCAGCTTGGTCGGGTCCGTCTGCCACTGCTTCGCCGTGTAGCCCTTGACGAACGCCTCGTACAGCGGGCGCCCGATCAGCGAGATCGCCTTCTCCTCGAGGTTCTCCGCCTCGGCGGTGTCGACCTCGGAGGCCTGCTCGGCGATCAGGGCGCGCGCCTCGTCCGGCGTGTGCGACCTCCCGAAGAACTGGTTGATCAGCGCCAGGTTCATCGGGAACGCGTAGACCTGGTCCCGGTAGCGCGCGAACACGCGGTGCTGGTAGTTCGTGAACTCGGTGAAGCGGTTGCAGTACTCCCACACGCGCTTGTTCGACGTGTGGAAGAGGTGCGCGCCGTACCGGTGGATCTCGATGCCCGTCTCGGGCTCGGGCTCGGAGTAGGCGTTGCCGCCGATGTGGGAGCGCCGCTCGAGCACCAGGACCTTCTTGCCCAGTTCGGCGGCGGCGCGCTCCGCGATCGTCAGCCCGAAGAAGCCCGAGCCCACCACGACCAGATCGAACTGTGCGTCAGTCACGGGCACCGAGGGTAGCGGCGACGTGATCCGCGCCCGTGACCGGTCGCCCGACGAGGAGCGATCCGCGACGATCCATGACCCACGCGCTCCAGGACACCCGCCCGGACACGGACGTCCCGGACGGGTGAAGGGGATCAGGCGGGCGTGGCCCGGCGGCTCAGAGATAGACCGCCAGGGTCAGCATCGCGATCCAGGCGAGGGCGAGGACCTGCAGGACCCGGTCCCCGAGGGCGATGTCCTCGGGCTCACCCCCGTCGCCGTTGTCGACGTCGACCGAGTAGCGCAGCACCGCGACGACGAACGGCACGATGGAGATCACCGACCACACCGAGTTGTGGTGCGCCTCGCGGATCTCGAAGGCCCAGAGGCCGTAGGTCATGATCAGCACGGTGGCCGACAGGGCCCAGACGAACCGCAGGTAGGACGGGGAGTACGACTCCAGCGACTTGCGGATCTTCGCGCCGGTGCGCTCGGCGAGCATCATCTCGGCGTAGCGCTTGCCGGCGACCATGAACAGCGAGCCGAACCCGGCGGCGAGCAGGAACCACTGGGAGAGCGGGATGGCCGCGGCGACCCCGCCGGCGATGGCGCGCATGAGGAAGCCGGAGGCGACGATGCAGATGTCGAGCACCGGCTGGTGCTTGAGCCAGAAGCAGTAGGCCAGCTGCACGCCGACGTAGACGCCCAGCACGATCAGGAGCTGCACCGAGGCCAGCAGCGACAGCGCGATCGCCGCCGCGAAGCACACCGCCGCCACGGCGTAGGCCACCGGGAGCGGCACGATGCCGGCGGCGATGGGCCGGTTGCGCTTGGTCGGGTGGGCGCGGTCGGCCTCGACGTCCTTGGCGTCGTTGACCAGGTACACGCCCGACGCGGCCAGCGAGAACGCCACGAACGCGATCGCCAGCTTGACCGCCACCGCGCCCTGGAACAGGTCGCCGGAGGCGAACGGGGCGGCCAGCACCAGGACGTTCTTGACCCACTGGCGCGGGCGCATCGTCCTGAGCACGCCGGTCGCCAGGCCGATCGGGGTCCGCCGCGGAGCCTCTACCACCGGAGGTACGTCCGTGCTGGTCATCAGCGCTTCTTCCTGTGGATCAGGCGCGGGATCACGCGCCGGGCGGCGAGGGCGACGCCGGCGCCGAGCGCCGTCCCCGTCGCCACGTCGGTCGGGTAGTGCACGCCCAGGACCAGCCGGGAGAGCGCCATCACCGGGACGACGGCCAGCGGCGTCCGGGACCGCAGCAGCCCGCCGTAGAGCACGGCGGCGGCGGTGGTCGAGGTGGCGTGCGAGGACGGGAAGGACAGCCGGCTCGGGGTGCCCACCAGCACCTCGACCGACGGGTGTTCGGGACGGGGCCGGCGCACCACGCGCTTGACCCCGATGGACGCCCCGTGGGCGAAGGCGACGGCCGCGGCGGACCAGAGCCACTCGCCGCGCCGGCGGCGGTCGACGGCGGCACCGACGAGCCCCAGCGCCAGCCAGCCCCCGGCGTGCTCGCCGAAGTGCGACATGCCCCGCGCCACCGACACGGTCCGCGGCCGGGCCACCCCGCGCTGCACGGCGGCGAGCACCCGCAGCTCGGGCGCGACCGGCGGGACGGCGTCGGCGGGCGGACCGGGGTCGGCGGACGCCGCGGCGGTCCCGGACGGGGTGCCGGACGGATCCGCGGGTGCGTCCGGCTCGGCCGGTACGTCGAGCGACCGGTCGGTCACGGGCGGGCCTCCTCGCGCGCGCGGCGGGGACTCCGCGGGCGCCGATCTGCGGGGTGTACGGCGCAGCCATGCTACGCGGACGCCCCGCGCGTCACGGTCCGGCGTGCCGGGGCGGCCCGTCCCCGCTGGTCAGCCCGGCGCCGGGACCGGTCAGAACCAGCGCTCCAGGACGAGGGCGACGCCGTCGTCGACGTTGGTCGCGGTGGTCTCGTCCGCCGCGGCCACGACCTCCGGGTGCGCGTTGCCCATCGCGACCCCGTGCCCCGCCCAGCGGAGCATCGCCAGGTCGTTGGGCATGTCCCCGAAGGCGACGACCTCCTCGGGCGCGATGCCGGCGAACTCCGGCGTGCGTTCCAGGAGGTCGACGAGCCCGGTGGCCTTGGAGACGCCCGCGGGCGCCACCTCGATCAGCCCGCCCGGGTGCGAGAAGGTGATGTCGACCGTGTCGCCGACCAGCGGCTGCAGGGCGGCGGCCATCGCGTCGCTCGACAGCCCCTTCGCCCTGACCAGCAGCTTCACCGCAGGATGGGCCAGCAGCCGGTCGCGCGCCTCGGTCGGCGGGCCGCCGCCCGGCCAGGCGTGCTCGTAGTCCGGCTCGGCGACGAACTGGGCCACCTGGTCGTCGAAGGCGTGCTCGCCCACCCGCTCGACCCCGAGGGTGGCGCCCGGCAGCGCCTCCGCGACGGCCTGCTCCAGCCGCGTCAGGTCCTCGGGGTGCAGGGGACGCGAGCCGACGATCCGGTCGGCCTCGACGTCGTAGAGCACCGCGCCGTTGGCGCACACCGCGTACCGGACCACCCCGAGCTGGGTCGCCACCGGCGGGATCCAGCGCGGCGGGCGGCCGGTCACCAGCACGAACGGCACGCCGCTCGCGGTCAGCCTGCCGACGACCGCCGCCGTGCGCGGGCTGACCT
The DNA here is from genome assembly GCF_042658055.1 of Pseudonocardia lutea. Classification (NCBI taxonomy): domain Bacteria; kingdom Bacillati; phylum Actinomycetota; class Actinomycetes; order Pseudonocardiales; family Pseudonocardiaceae; genus Pseudonocardia; species Pseudonocardia lutea. Next base: position 22,354 of record NZ_JBHSQK010000006.1, on the reverse strand, counting down.
CGTGGTCCTCGCCGAGCAGGGTGCCGTCCACGTCGCTCGCGACGAGCCGCGGGGCCTCCATCGTTCTACTCCATCCGCCCGGACACGTCCCCAGCGTACGGGGAGCGGCCGGAGCGATCTCCGGGATAGCGTGCGGGTATGCGCGTGCTGATCGTGTCGGCGCCGCTCACCGGGCACCTGCTGCCGCTGCTGCCCCTCGGTGAGGCGCTGTGGGAGGCGGGGCACGACGTGCTCGTCGCCACCGGCGGCGACGCGATGGGCGCCGACACCGGCGACCTCCCCGTGATCGACGTCGCGCGGGGCCTCTCCTTCGCCCGGATCGCCGCCCGGGTCATGGCGGCCCATCCCCTCGACGCCCGGGCCGAGCTCAACGGCACCGCGGGGACCCGCATGGTGGCCCGGCTGTTCGGCGCGGTCAACGAGGAGCTGACGGACGGGCTGGTCACCGTCGTCGAGCAGTGGCGGCCCGACGTCGTGGTCCACGAGCCGCTCGCGGTCGCCGGGGCCGTCGCGGCGGCCCGGCACGACCTGCCCACCGTGCTGCTGGAGAACTCGCTGTTCGACGGCCCGTCGCTGGTCCGGGCGACCGCGGCGTCGAAGGTCATGCAGCGTGCGCTGCGCCGGCACGGGCTGGAGGACCGCGGGCTGCCGGCCCCGGAGGTGGTGCTGACGACGGCGCCGCCCAGCGTCGTCGGCGAGCGGGCCGGACTGCCGATGCGGCCGGTGCAGCGCGGCGGTGGCGAGATCCCGGCCTGGCTGCGGGTGCCCTCGGACGCCGCGGACCGGCCCCGCATCCTCGTCTCCCGCAGCACCGCGCCCGGCCCGGGCGCCGACCCGGTGGCGGCGGCGCTGGCCGCCGCGGCCGAGGTCGACGCCGAGATCGTGCTGGTCCGGCCGGAGCCGCGGATCGAGCGCCGGGCGCGCGGGGTCGACCGGGTGCGGACGGTCGGCTGGGTGCCGCTGACCGACGTGATGCCGCTGTGCGCGGCGATCGTGCACCACGGCGGGTCCGGCACCGCGATCGGTGCGCTGGCCGCCGGGATCCCGCAGCTGGCGGTGCCCGGAGCAGGGGACCGCCGGCACAACGCCGAGCTCGTCGCCCGGCGCGGGGCGGGCCTGTCCGGGAAGGTCACCGCCGAGGCGCTCCGCCGCCTGGCCGCCGACGGCGAGCTGGCCGCCAACGCCCGCGCGGTGCGGACCGAGCTGGACGCGATGCCGCCGCCCGAGGCCCGGGTGCCGGACGTCGCCGCCCTCGGCTGAGGCGGCGATCTCCGGTCGACCACGTCGTGAAGGGCGAGGGTCGCTCCGGCGACTCCCGCGGCTCACGGTTCCCAGGCGAGCAGGGCGGTCCGCAGCAGGCCGGCCAACGACTCGCGCTGGTCGGGGGTCAGGGCCTCGAGCAGCTGTGCCTCGGCCGCGATCTGGCGCGGGAGCAGGTCGTCGACCAGCCGCTCCCCCGCCGGGGTCAGCGCGACCCGGGCCGCCCGCGCGTCGTCGGGGTCCGGGGTGCGCGTGACCAGGCCCGCGGCGGTGAGCTTGTGCAGCCGCTTGGTCGTCGCGGCCGGGGAGCCCACGACGCCCGCGGTGAGGTCGCCGGGGCGCAGCGGGGCGTCGGTGCGGCGCAGCTGGCTGAGGACGTCGAACTCCGCGCGGGTCACGCCGGCGTCGGCCAGCCAGTCGTCCGCGGCCTGCTGGAGGAACCGCGCGGCCCGGAGGATCCGTCCGACGACGGCGAGGGGTCCGGTGTCGAGCTCCGGGCGCCGGAGTGCCCAGGTGGCCTGGATGTCGTCGATCGCGTCACGGTCCGCCGCCACTGGCTTCCCCTTTCGTACACCGGTGAAGTAAATTGCTACACCGGTGAAAGGAGTATGCGTGCAGGGGACGCTCGTCCGTGAACTGGTCCGCTTCGAGGCCCACGCCGGGGCGCACCGGCCCGCACTGCGATGCGGGATCTCGGTGGGCGTCCCGATGCTGGTCCTGCTCGCGCTGGGTCGGCTGGACCTGCTCGGCGCGGCCACCTTCGGCGCCTTCGCGGCCATCTACGGCCGCAACCTGACGGTGCCGGCGCGCACGGCGGTCCAGGCGGTCACCGGCGTGGGCCTGGTGGCGAGCGTGGCGGTCGGGCTGCTCGCCGCGCACCTGCCGGCCTCGCCCTGGCTCGCGCTGCTCGTGCTGGTGGGCGTGGCGGTGGCCGGGACGATCGGCGGCGAGGTCGTCGGGTGGAAGCCGGGCGGGCCGCTCTTCTTCGTGTTCGCGGCCGGCGCCTTCGCCGGGGCCCACCCGCTCGGTCTCCCCGCCGCACTGCAGGTCGTGGCCGTGGCCGCCGGTTCGGCGGGCTTCGCGGTGCTCGTCGGCAGCGCCGGCGCGCTGCTGCCCGGGCACGTGCGGCGGCGGACGCCGCTGGTCGCGGTCCCGCCGCGCGAGGCCGTGCGGCGGGAGATCGTGCTCGAGGTGCTGCTGGCCTGCGCGATCACCGCGCCGCTGGCCGTGCTGCTCGGCGTGGAGCACGTGTACTGGGCCCTGGTCGCCGCCGTCGTCCCGCTGTCCGTCGCGGGCTCGCGGGCGCGGGTGACCCGGGGCGTGATGCGGGTGGGCGGGACCCTCGGCGGCTTGGTGGTGGCCGCGGCGCTGCTGGCCCTGCACCTGCCGGGCTGGGCGATCGTCGTCGCCGCGGTGGCGCTGCAGACCGCGGCGGAGCTGCTCGTGATGCGGAACTACGCGGTCGCGCTGCTGTTCATCACGCCGCTCGCGCTGGTGGTCGGCACGACGATGCACCCGGTCCCCACCGCCACCCTGCTCACCGACCGCCTCGTGGCCACGGTGGTGGGCGTGCTGGTGGCCCTGGCCGTCCTCGGCCTGCGGGCCCGCCGCCGGCCCGCGCGCGTCGCGGTCGCCGGGCGGCGGGTGCACGAGACGGCCTGACCTTCCCGCGTCGTCCGACCCGCCCTTCCCGGACGCGGGCCGCGGAGCTCAGATGATCGCGACGGCGACCACGAGGCCGAGCGCCACGTGCGCCGCCGCGACCACCCACGCCTCGGCGTTGAGCTCGTCCGCCGCGAGCACCTCGCCGATCCGGATACCGGTGACCCACTCCAGCACCCGCACCGCCGCCACCTGCGCGACGATCCCGACCAGGCCGAAGATCAGCGCCGCGAGCAGGCCCTCGGCCAGCAGGCCCGAGGCGCTCCAGATCGCCACCACCACGATGAACGCCATCGAGATCATCCCGGCGGAGGTCACCAGCACCGCGCCCGGGCGGCCGTCGCGGACCAGCCGGTTCAGCTTGCCGGGCGTGGTGATGTCGATGGCCCAGAAGCCGATGAGCATGAGCAGCGCGCCGAGCAGCGCGTAGAGCAGGATCGCGCCGACGCCGCGGCCGATGTTCGCGAAGTACGTCGCGTCGAGGGCGAGGGTCATGGGGTCCTCCGGGAGGAAGGGGACGGGGAGCGCGGGGGTTCCGGGGCGAGGACCGGGGTCAGTCCTCGGGGATGCGGTGCGGCACGAACGCGGCGCCGTCGTCCGTCACCAGGCCCGCGGTCTCACGGATGCCGAGGCCGGCCGAGCCGTCGCCCACGATCCACGCCCCCAGCGCGGGCCGGAAGCCGTCGAACTCGGGCAGCGGGTCGAAGAGCTGGTAGACGTAGCCCTCCTCGCCGTACACGCCGCCGGTCGAGACCTGCGAGCCCGGCGCGACGATGTCGACGTTGGCGCCCTCGCGGCCCAGCAGCGGCTTGCGCACGTACTCGGTGAGCAGGCCCGGGTCGCCGAGGTACGCGGGCAGCAGGTTCGGGTGCCCGGGGTACATCTCCCAGAGCACCGCCAGGATCGCCTTGTTCGACAGCAGCGTCTTCCACAGCGGCTCGAGCCAGAGCGTCTCGGGCAGGCTGCGCGCGACGTGCTTGCCGAACTCCTCGGTGAGCACCCACTCCCAGGGGTAGAGCTTGAACACCGTGGCCATCGGCGCCTCGGCCAGGTCGACGAAGCGGTCGAGGTCGACGTCCCAGCCGATGTCCTCGATGCGCAGGCCCACCGTGTCCAGGCCGGCCTCGGCCGCGGTCTCCTGCAGGTAGCCGACGGTCACGTGGTCCTCGCCGGTCGAGTCGCCGCCGGACCAGGTGAAGTGGACCTCGGAGCTGGGCAGCGCGCCCTTGATCTCGCCCCATCGCTCGACCAGGCGCTCGTGCAGCGAGTTCCACTGGTCGTCGTCCGGGTGGGTGTCCTTGAGCCAGTACCACTGCAGGATCGACGCCTCGAGCAGCGTCGTCGGGGTGTCGGCGTTGTACTCCAGCAGCTTGGCCGGGCCGGAGCCGTCGTAGCGCAGGTCGAAGCGCCCGTAGACGTGTGGATCGTGCCGCTTCCAGGAGGCCGCGACCTTCTCCCACACCCATTCGGGCAGCGCGAAGTCCCGGAACCGCTCGGTGGTCACGACGTGGTCGACGGCGTCCAGGCACATCGAGTGCAGGAGCTCGACGTCCGCCTCGAGGGAGAGGATCTCCTCCATCTCGAAGACGTAGTGCACGGACTCGTCCCAGTAGGGGCGGGCCAGCCCGTTCGCGTCCCGGCCCGGTGCGTCGTAGACCAGTCCCTGGTCCCGCACGATCTGCTGCCAGCCGGGGCGTGCGGCCCCGCGTTCACGGCGCACCGCTCAGCTCCCGCTGCTTCCGCCGGACGACGAGCCGCCCGACGACGAGGACCCGCCGGACGTCCCCTTCGAACCACCCGACGACGAGCCCCCGCTGCCCACGCCCAGTCCGCCCCGGGAGATGGTCTTCCCGGACGGCGTGCGGACGGTGGCGTTGTTCGGCACGGCCGTGGTGCCGCCGGTGGCGACCTGCCCGACGTTGCCGGAGCCGCCGTAGTTGTAGTGGTACTGCCGGCCGCCGGTGCCGATGAAGATCGGGAAGAAGCCGCCGCCGCCGTAGTAGGTGTTGCCGGCGGTCGAGGCCGGGGTCACGCAGTTGGCGTCGTCGACGACCACGTTGTTCTCGTCGACGCAGCGGGCCTCGACCTCCTCGTCGTCCGAGGAGACGGCGTACCCGACGGCGATCAGCGCGACCACGCCGACCGCGACACCGGACCCGATGAGGATGCGCTTGCGCTTCTTCCGGCGCCCGGCCTCCTCCTCGGCCTGCCGGGCCTCCTCGGCCCGGCGGCGGGCGCCCTGCTCGCGGGCGCGCCGCTCGGCCAGGGTGGGTTCACGGGGCGTGGTCGAGGCGTCCTGCTCCGTCATGCGGCCGCGGACCCTCTCGACGGGCCGGGTCTCCCCGGTCTCGTCCGGCGGTCCGGGCTGGTCCCGGCCGTCGTGCTCCGTCATGCGTCCACCCCCGGTGCGCACCGTATCCGCTCCGGGCGGACCCACGGAACCGCCCTCGGTCTCGGCTCGGTATCGACCCGACCGGGATCGGGACGCCGTTCACCCGGTCCGGGGCGCCTCCCGCCGCGCGCAATCACCGGACCGAGGTTCCTCGCCGCGGGCCGACGACACCTCGCAGCACCCGCGCGACCGATGACCGAGCCGCGGCGACACCGGATCGGGGTCGCCCGGACGGGGACGGCAAGATGGTCGCCGACATGGACGAGCTCCCCACGACGTCCGGCGGCCGCTCCCCCCTCGCCGTCGCCGACCGCCCGGCCCGCTCCCCGCGGACGAGCCCGCCGCCCGCGTCACCCCGCCGGGGTGCGCGGCTGCCGGGCCGCCGTCAGGCGCGGCGGATCGTCGCGGCCGTGCTGGTGGGCGCCGGGGTGATGCTCGGCGTGGCCACGCTCGACACGGTCGCCGGCGCCACGGTCCCGGTGCTCGGCTCGCTGGCCGCGCTCCCCTCGCCCAACGGCACCTCCGCCGACGTGGAGGACGTCCCGCCGCCGCCGACCACGCCGGGTACCTGCCTGAACTGGGCCCGGGCCGACGCCGCGGACACCGCCGTCGTCGACTGCACGCAGCCGCACCTGTTCGAGCAGGCGGGCACCGTGCAGCTCGCCGACCAGCAGGCCCTGCCGGACGACGCGACCATGCGCCAGCTGGTCAACGAGCGGTGCACGCCGGTCGTGCTGCAGTACCTCGGCGGGAAGTTCGACCCGAACGGCAGGTTCCGGGTGGGCGCGTTGAAGCCGTCGCAGAAGAAGTGGGACGAGGGCAGCCGCGAGCTGCGCTGCGGTGTGCAGAGCGCCTCGCGCTCCGGCGCGCTCTACCCGCTGACCGGCAGGGCCGCCGACCAGGACCAGTCCGGGGTGTACGAGCCCGGGACCTGCCTGGCGATCGACGGGCCGCGGGTCGGCGACCCCACGGACTGCGCCGGACCGCACGCGGTGGAGACGGTCGGCATCGTGGACCTGTCGCAGAAGTTCCCGGAAGGGTTCCCGGCGGTCGGCGACCAGGACGGCTTCCTGCAGCCGGAGTGCAGCCGGATCGCGGGCGAGTACGCCGGCGGGCCGCAGGTCATCGCGGACAAGAAGCTCACCGTGTACTGGGACAACGTCACCGAGGACTCCTGGAACGCGGGCACCCGCAAGGTCAACTGCAACCTGGCGGCGCTGCTGCCGGACCGCAGCGGGTTCGCGCCGGTCACCGGCCCGGTGAAGGGCGCGGTCACGGTGGGCGACCGGCCCGCGCCGCCCGCGACCACCACGCCGAAGCCGGGCGTGCCCGCCCCGCCGACGCAGTCCGCGACCACGAGCCCGACCCCGGCCGCGCCGCCGTCGTCGGATCCCGCGAATCCGGCGGAACCCGCACCTCCCTCGGGCTCGGAGGCGCCGGCACCCTCGGATCCGGCCGACCCCGCGCCCCCGGCGGTGTCCGCGCCCGTGGAGCTTCCGGCACCCTGACGCCGTGGTGGAGATGAGCCGGATCCGGTTCGACGAGCTGGTGTCCGACGCCCTGGACACGATCCCCCGGCGGCTCACCGCGGCGATGGACAACGTCGTGGTGCTGGTCGAGGACCGGCACCCCGACGAGCCGGAGCTGCTGGGGCTGTACGAGGGCGTCGCGCTCACCGACCGGGCCGGCGACTACGGCGGCGTCCTGCCCGACCGCATCACGATCTTCCGGGACGCGGTGCTGGAGAGCTGCGAGACCGAGGACGAGGTCGTGCACGAGGTGGCCGTGACCGTGGTGCACGAGATCGCCCACCACTTCGGCATCGACGAGCACACCCTGCACGAGCTCGGCTGGGGCTGAGCCACGTGGCGCGGCGTCCCGGTCAGGCCGCGTACGCCCGGAGGAACGCCGCGACCCCGGTGGCGACGATCGTCTCGACCTCCGCCCCCGGCAGCGGGAGCGCGCCGTGGAAGGAGCGGCCGGTCACCTCGCCCGCGGCCAGCAGCACCAGGTGGCGGGCCGTGCGGGACGGGTCCGCCTCGCGCAGCCGGCCCTCGGCCATGAACCGGGCGATGTGCCCCGTGAGCGCCCGCTGCACCCGTCGCGGCCCGGTCTCCTGCCACGCCTCGAGGGCCTCGGCCGGGATGTGCAGCACCTCGGCCTGGATCTGCCGGACGAGCGCGAAGTGCTCGCCGGCGGTGGGCTGCGCGTGCGCGCGGCCGAAGGCCAGCAGCGCCCGCTCGAGCGCGGCCGGACCGTCGCCGACCTGGGCGAGATGGCGGTCCATCTCCGCGATCTGCTCCTCGGCGACCCGCTCCGCGCTCTCCTCGATCACCGTCTCGAACAGCGCCGCCTTGTCGCGGAAGTGGTTGTAGATCGTGCGCGTGGAGACCCCCGCCTCCCGGGCGATGAGGTCGATGCTCGCTCGGGTGTAGCCCTCGCGGGCGAACACCGCGAGCGCGCCGCGCAGGATCGCCCGCCGCTTGTCCGCGAGCCCCCGCCGCGCCCCGGTCCCCGTCGTCGTCACGCGGCACTTCCTACCCGAGACAACGATCGTTGTCACGTTGCAATGCACGTTGTACTTTACCGCTCGTGAACAGCAACATCACGATCGGGATCGTCGTCGGGAGCACGCGTCCGCAGCGCCGGGGCGGGATCGTGGCGGACTGGGTGCAGCAGGTCGCCGAAGCCCACGGAGCGACCGTCGAGCTCCTCGACCTGGCTGCCTTCGACCTGCCGATGCTCGACGAGCCGAGCCCGGCCGTCCGTGGCGACTACACGCGCCCGCACACCCTGCGCTGGGCCGCGGCGGTCGCGGGGTGCGACGCCTTCGTGTTCGTGGTCCCCGAGTACAACCACTCCTTCCCCGCCGCGGTGAAGAACGCGATCGACTACCTGTTCGCCGAGTGGAAGGACAAGGCCGCCGGCCTGGTCGGCTACGGCGTGCAGGGCGGGGTCCGGGCCGTCGAGGCGCTGCGGCCCGTGCTGGCCGAGGTCGGGATCGCCGACGTCCGCACCCAGGTCTGCGTGAACCTCATGACCGACTTCGTGCTCACCGGCCCGACCGACGTCGGCCGGATCGTCCCGGCCGGGCACCAGGAACCGACGCTGCGCCGGATGCTCGACGAGGTCGTGGCCTGGGCCGGCGCACTGCGGGGTCTGCGGGCGCCGGCATGAGGCTCGATCCGGCGACCCGGCGGATCGCGGCGGTCGTCGTGGTCGGGGCGCTCCTCTCCCTGCTCGACGGGACGATGGTCGGCGTCGGGCTGGAGACGATCGCCCGCGACCTGGGCGCCGGTCTGGCCGGGGCGCAGTGGGTGGCCCACGGCTACCTGCTCGCCCTCGCCGTGTCGCTACCGGCGTGCGGCTGGCTCGCGCGGCGCATCGGTGCCGGGCGGCTGTGGCTGCTCGCACTGGCCGGCTTCACGCTGGCCTCGGCCCTGTGCGCGGCGGCGCCGACCCTCGGGCTGCTCGTCGCCGCCCGCGTCGTGCAGGGCCTGGCCGCCGGGCTGCTCGTGCCGGCCGGGCAGACCCTGCTCGGGCAGGCGGTCGGGCCGAGGCGCCTCGGGCGGGTGATGGCGGTGCTGGCCTCGGCGGTGAGCGTCGGGCCCGCGCTGGGGCCGGTGCTCGGCGGGCTGGTCGTCGAGGGGCTGTCCTGGCCCTGGTTGTTCCTCGTCAACCTGCCGATCGGCGCGGCCGGTCTGGTCGCGGGCCTGCGCGTGCTCCCGCGTGGGGAGCCGCGGCCGACCGGCACCCTCGACGTCGTCGGGCTGGTCCTGGCCGGGGTCGGGCTGTCCGCGCTGGTCTACGGCGTGACGGCGTGGGGCGCGGCCGCCGGGCACCGGGAGCTCGCGCTGCCGCTCGCCGTCGGGGCCCTGGGCCTCGGGCTCTTCGTCCGCCGGACACTGCGGCATCCCCGCCCGCTCACGGACCTGCGGTTGTTCGCCGATCGCGGCTACGCCGCCGCCACCGCCTGCGCCACCCTCACCGGCGCGGCACTGTTCGGCTCGCTGCTGCTGTTCCCGCTGCTCTTCCAGCTGGAGCGGGGTGCGAGCGTGATCGTGACCGGGCTGTGGCTCGTCGGCCACGGGCTCGGGACGGCGGTGGCCGCACCCCTCGCGGGACGGCTCACCGATCGGCTCGGCGGCGCACGGGTCGCGGTCGCCGGCTGTGCGGGGCTGGTCGCGACCACGGTGCCCTTCGCCCTGGTCGATCTCGGCCCACTGTCGACGCAGGTCCTGCTCGTGCTGCGCGGCGCGGCGATCGGGTTCGCCGCGGTCCCGCCGACGGTGGCCGCCTACGCCGCCGTCCGCCCCGACCAGCTGCCCGACGCGACCACGCAGCTCAACGCCCTGCAGCGGGTCGGCGGGGCCGTCGGCGGGGCGCTGGTCGCCACGGTGCTCGCGGCGACACTGCCCGCGGGGACCCGTCCGGCCTTCGCCGCCGCCTTCTGGTGCCTGACGGCCGTGTCGGTGTTCGCACTGGCGGGCGCCGCCCTGCTGGTCCGGGGTCGGGTCACTGCCACGGGTCGGTGATCTCGCGCAGGTCGGTGAGGATCTCGCGCAGCTGCTCCATCCGCCGGCGACCGAGGTGCGCGGTCCACTCGGCCTCGACCTCCGCGACGATCCCGCGCGAGGCCTCGACGCTGCGGGCCCCCCGCTCCGCGATCCGCACCAGCCGGGCACGGCCGTCGGCCGGGTCCGGCACCCGCTCGACGTACCCGCTGCGTTCCAGCTGGTCGACGAGGAAGCCCGCGCTCTGCTTGGTGATCCCGGCCTGCTCGGCCAGGTCGGTCAGGCGGCTGCCGCCGGGGGCGATGCGCTGGAAGACGCGCGCCTGGGCGGGGCTCAGATCGGCGAACCCCGCCGCGGCCAGCCCCGCGAACACCCGCGCCTCCATCGCGCGGTAGGGCAGGAAGAGCAGCACCCCGGTGTTGAGCGGCTCGGTCACGCTTGACGATCCTAGGAGATGGTACGAGACTCTGACGACTTGGTCAGAATCTCTGACGAATCGGGGTGCGCGATGGACCGGGACGGGAAGTGGGCGGCGATCGCCGGGCAGCGCCGGGTGCTGGCCGACCTCCTCGCGGGCCTCGACGACGACGAGTGGGAGCGCCCGTCCCTCTGTACGCAGTGGCGGGTCCGGGACGTGGCGGCGCACGTCGCGCTCACCCCGCAGTCGCCGGGCGTCCTGCGCATCCTGGGCCGCGGCGTGCGCGCCGGTGGCGACCTGCAGGCCGTCAACCGGGACCTGGCCCTGGAACACGCGCGCCGCCCGCCCGCCCGGCTGGTGGCCGAGCTCCGCGAGCTCGCCGACTGCCGAGCGAAGCCGGCGATCACCACGCTCGACAACCTGCTGTTCGACGTCCTCGTGCACGTCCAGGACGTCGCCGTCCCGCTCGGACGCAGCGTCCCGATGCCCCTCGACGCCGCCCGCGAGGGTCTCGCGCGGGTGTGGCGGATGGGCTGGCCGTTCTGGGCGCGCCGGCGTTTCCGCGAAATGCGCCTGGTCGCCACGGACGTCGACTGGGCCGCGGGCGAAGGCCCGCCGGACGGGGAGGTGCGCGGACCCGCGGAGGCCCTGCTCCTGCTGCTCACGGGCCGCACCGCCGCCGCGCAGCCGCGGCTCGCCGGTGGGGGGCTCGCCCGGCTCGCCGGGCCCGGGTGAGGGGGCGGTGCGGCCGTCGAGGGGTCGGCCGCACCGCCCCGCCGATGCGTCAGTGCGCCTCGGGAGCCGCGCCCGCGGTGACGTCGCCGACCAGGGCGGGGCCCGAGTCCCACAGCTCCAGCGCCCACCCGGTCTCCACGGACCGGTCCCGGCGCAGGACCACCCGGCCGGCGTTGGGCACGTACCGGGTCTCGGCGGTGTCGCCGAGCAGCGCCGCGGCGGCCAGCCGGATCGCGGCGCCGTGGCTGACCAGCACCACCATCCCGCCCGGCCCGTGCGCCCGCTCGGTCTGCTGCACGATGCGGTCGACCGCGGGCAGGTACCGGGCGCGCAGGTCCAGCGCCGACTCCCCGCCGGGCAGGCTGCGCGCGAGGTCGCCGCCCCACCAGGCGTCGTACACCTCGTCGAACTCGCGGCGGGCCGGCTTGTCCGAGCGGCCCTCCAGCTCGCCCACGAAGATCTCGTGCACCCCGTCGACGACGGTCACGCCCAGCCCGTGGGCGAGCGCGACCGGCTCGGCGGTCTGCCGGGCCCGGATCGCCCGGGAGGCGTGCACCGCGCGGATCGGCCAGTCCGCGAGCAGCCCGGCGACGTCGGCGGCCTGGGCGCGGCCGGTCTCGTTGAGCGGGGCCCCGGGCGGCACGGTGTCGAGCGCCTTCGCCACGTTCGCGTCCGTCTGGCCGTGCCGCAGCAGGACCAGGCGCAGCTCGTCCTGCTCGGGCTCCTCCGGGGTCATGTCCACTCTCCGTTCCGCACTCCTGCCAGCCACTCCGCCGCCGCCCGGTACGCCGCGGCGTCCGCCCCGTGCAGCGGCACCGCGGGCGCCCCGACCCCCTCCACCGGCTCGGGCGCACCGACCGCCCGCGGGTAGGAGCCGAGGAAGCGGACGCGGTCGCAGCGGCGGTGCAGGGCGGCCAGCGCCTCCCCCATCGCCGGGTCCGCGACGTGCCCGCTGCAGTCGAGGTGGAACCAGTAGTCCGCGTGCCGGTCCTTGATCGGGCGGGACTCGATGCGCGTGAGGTCGATCCCGCGCACGGCCAGCTCGGTGAGCAGCCCGAGCAGCGAGCCGGGCCGGTTCTCCGTGGTCAGCGCCAGGGTCGTGCGGTCGTGGCCGGTGGGGGGCGGCGGCGTGCCGGGCCGGGTGACGAGCACGAAGCGGGTGACCGCGCCGGGGTTGTCGGCGATGTCGTCCGCCAGGACCTCGAGCCCGTGCTGCTCGGCCGCGAGCGGCGACGACACCGCGGCGTCGGCCTCGCCGCGCGCGACCTGCGCCGCGCCCTCCGAGGTGGAGGTGGCCACCCGGACCTCGGCCTCCGGCAGGTGCGCGGCGATCCAGCCGCGGGTCTGCGCGATGCCGTGCCCGTGGGAGGCGACGGAGCGGATCCCCGCGAGGGTCGTGCCCGCGCGGCCGAGCAGGACGAACCGCACGGGGATCACCGCCTCGCGGACGATCACCAGCGGCGGCTCCTCGACCAGCCCGTCGAGCACCGGCGGGACGGCGCCCTCCACGCTGTTCTCGATGGGCACGCACCCGGCGTCGACACCGCCCTCGCGCACGGCGCGGAGCACGGGGGGATTGCCCGGCAGCGGCACCAGCTCCGCGTCCTCGGACTCGGGCAGCGTGCGCAGCGCCTGCTCGGTGAAGGTGGCGTGCGGGCCGAGGAAACCGATGCGGGATCGGGGACGGGGCACGATCGACGAGCGTAGTCGGGCCGGCGGACGCCCCCGCGCTGCCCCGACCCGGCGAGCGCACGAGGCCGAAGAGCGGAACTTCACCGCGGGCGCGAACCGCCGCGAGCCGGGATGCGTATGACAGGAAGGGGACGTCGGGAGCCGAGGGAGCGGGGGGTGTTCGGCTGTCGACGTGCCTCGGGGGTCGCCGGACCCCGCGCCCGGGGTCCGGCGGTCCGTCCGCGCCTCCGGCGGCCGCCGTCGCCGCGCGCCGTCAGAGCAGGCCGAGGGTGGCGAACTCGCTGATCGACATGGGATCGGGGTCGATCCCGCAGCAGGTGAACAGGCCGCGCACCGCGTCGACCGCGCGCCCGGACAACCCCTCGGCCTGGGCGACGAGCGCCGGCCCGTCCGTCTCCCGCAGGGCGTCGCCGACGGTGCCCTCGCCCTCCGTACCCAGCTCGCGGGCGACCGCGATCAGCAGGTTGAGCACGCCGTGCCGGCCCCGGCCGGACTCGGACTCCGCCACCGGCCGCACCGCCTCGCGCAGCCCGATCGCGGTGAAGCCCCGGCCCTTCCCCACGGTGACCTGCAGGAACCGCTCGACCTCGGCGATCGACGGCACGTCCGACGGCCGGGGTCCGCCGCAGCGGAGCTTCGGGGTGCAGCCGTGCTCGGCGACCCGCTGCACCGCGTCGAGCCAGGCGTCGATCTCCTCCGCGGTGCCGCCGAGCGGACGTCGCGGCTCGACGACGGGGGTGACCTCGTCCGGGACGAACTCCGAGACGCGCTCGAGCCAGACCGCGTCGACGTCCGGCGGGGCGGCCGTCTCGACCGTGCGCGGGGTGAGCAGGCTCGACCGGGAGAAGACGGTGGACAGCGCCTTCGGCACCGCGCCGAGGCCCGTGTCGACGACGAGCGACAGGTCGACGGGCCGGGACGGCGCGGAGCGGGCGAGCTCGGTGACCAGCGCGGGCAGGCGCGAGACGGGGCAGACCAGGTGCCCGATCATGCCCCCGTAGGCCCCGTCGCGGGCCGACAGGTAACGGGCCACCACCGCGTCGATGCCCGGGGCGACCATCCGCGGTTGGACGAGGCTCGCGTCGTCGACCAGTCCGGCGAGCAGGGGACGGATCGGCCACGGGTCGGCGGAGGATCCCGAGGGCACGGTCGTCACGGGTACGCACGCTAACCCGCCGTTCACACCGGCCGGACAAGGGGTGGGCGGTGGGGCCTGGACAGCCCCTCGCCCGGGAGCTAACTTAGCCTCACCTAACTCGGAGGTGAGCTACGTGGGACAGACCCGGCTCCGGCGTCCGCCGGCACCTGCGGACGCCGAACGCGCCCGGAGCGTCGCGGCGCGCGGCGGGGAGGCGGCCCTGGTCGGGACGGGGGGACCGGAACCCGTCGTGCCGCTCGTGCACCACGTCCACGCCGACGGTTCGGTCGTCGTGCTGCTGCGCGACGAGTCGCCGGTCCTCGAGGCCATCCGCGCCTCGGACCGCGGCGAGATCCCGGTCATGCTCGAGCTGACCGACCGCGCCCCGGTCGACCTGCGCGAGCCGATCCGCGCGCTGCTGTGGATCAGCGGCTGGCTCCGGCTGCCCGACGCGACCACGGCCCGGCGGGCCGCCGTGCAGGTCGCCGACGTCGCCCCGCACCCGCGGCTGCTCGACCTCGGCCACGGCGCCACGCTGGCGAAGCTCACGCCGAGCTCGGCCGTGCTGGCCGACGCCGAGGGCACGGCCGCGCTCGCGCCCGTCGACCTGGCCGCGGCGCGCCCGGACCCCTTCTGCCGAATGGAGAACCACTGGCTCTCCCACCTGGAGGAGGCCCACCCGGAGGTCTTCGACACGCTCGCGCGGCATCTGCCCGCGCCGCTGCGCTGCACCCTCGGCGCGCGGGTGCGCCCGCTCGGGGTGGACCGCTGCGGGCTGCGGCTGCGGGTGGAGACGCCGGAGGGCGACCACGACGTGCGGCTCGCGTGGCCGCAGGAGGCCACGACCGCCGAGGAGCTGCGGGTCCAGCTCGGGCTGCTGGTCGGGTGCCCGTTCCGGCAGGTGGGCGGCGACGCGCACGCGCAGCTCGACGAGGCCTGACCGGACCTGCCGCCACGTCCGGCCCCAGGCCCGCGGCTATCCCTGCTGGAGGGCCCGGTCCCGCTCCTGCACGCGCCGGGTGACCTTGCGCTCGGCGATGAACGAGCAGATCGGGATCGTGCCCGCGAGCAGCACGAGCAGCGCGAACACCGGGGTGAACCGCGCGCGCTCGGCCAGCACCAGCGTCGCCACGATGTAGGCCATGTACAGGAAGCCGTGCAGCATGCCGATGATCGCCGTCGGCTTCGGGTCGCCGGCGAGGTACTTCATCGGCATCGCGTAGAACACGAGCAGCAGCAGCCCGACGCCCGTGATGTAGGCGAACACGCGGTACAGCGGCAGCCGCCACCCGACGGGGCGCTGCGCGGTGGACGTCCTGGGGCTGCTCACGACTCGACTCTAACCGCGGCGGCTCACCGGCCGTCCGCGGTCTCCCGGCCGCGGTCGTCGGCGGCGGCGTCGCGCGCCGCGAGGCCGGCGAGCATGCGGTTGTACTCGGCCAGCCCGGGCGCCTCCTCGTCGGTGACCGGGGCCGGAGCGGCGACGGGGCTGCGGGTGAACGGCGTGGCGCCCCAGGGCAGCGGAGGGTCTACGTCGGTGCGGCCGGGCTCGTCCGTCCCGGCGGCCCGGGAGGACCCGGCGGTGCGGGCGGGCTCCCCGCCGGGTTCGGGCGGCGTCGTCGCGGCCTGGACGGACGATGCGGTCTCCGCGGGCTCGGGAGCCCCGGCCGCGCCGTCCGCCGGGTCCTCCCGGTGCTCCAGCAGCTCCATGCGCAGGAAGCGCCACCACATGTAGGCGAAGAACACGGCGAAGATCGGCCACTGGATGCCGTAGCCGACGTTCAGCGCCGAGCCCAGCGCCGAGCCCGCCCGGTGCCACTGCCAGACCGCGGCGACCACGCAGACCGCCACCGCGAGGATCGCCAGCAGGTGCCAGAGGATCCAGCGGGGGGACAGGACCACGCGCCACACGCCCGCCACGATACGCGGCCCGGTCGCACCGCCCGCAGCTCCACGTGCAGGGCAGGCGCCCGGGCCGATGATCACCGCGAGCGGACGGTGGTTCCCGGGGACGGTAGTTTCGGGGTGTGGCGGGAGGTCGGGTCGGGCGATGGCTCACGGCCCCGCCGTCGGAGATCGCCGAGGTCACCGATCCGCGGGCCCGCCGCCTGATCGGTCTGGAGATCGCCGTCGTGCTCACGGTGACGCTCGGGCTCTCCGCGCTCCGCAGCGCCCTCTCCCTCGTCGACGCGCTGCTCGCCCCCACTCCCCTGGCCGACCAGCAGGTCGCGCTCAACGCGCCGGCGGCCCGGGCGGACCTGGTCGACCTCGCGCTGCAGCTGGTCCGGGTGCTGCAGCTCGTCGGCTGGGGCGCCCTCGCCGTGTACCTGCTGCTCCGGGCCGGGATCCCGCTCGCACGGATCGGGCTCGACCGCACGCGCCCCGGGAAGGACGCACTCGGCGCCCTGGGGCTGGCCGCGCTGATCGGCATCCCCGGCCTCGGGCTCTACCTGCTGGCCCGCTCCCTCGGCGTGAGCCTCGACGTCGCCCCCAGCACGCTCGACGACGTCTGGTGGCGCACCCCCGTCCTGATCCTCGCGGCCGCGGCGAACGCCTGGGCCGAGGAGATCGTGATGATCGGGTACCTGCTGACCCGGCTGCGGCAGCTGGGCTGGTCCGCCGACCGCTCGGTGCTGGCGGCCGCGGTGCTGCGCGGGGCCTACCACCTGTACCAGGGGCTGGGCGGGTTCGTCGGGAACCTGGTGATGGGGCTGGTGTTCGGGCGGGTGTGGCAGCGGACCGGGCGGCTGTGGCCGCTGGTCGGGGCGCACGCGTTGATCGACGTCGTGGCGTTCGTGGGGTACGCCCTGCTGCCGGCGGACCTTCGCCCGTGAGGCCGCTCAGCTACCCTTCGCCGGTGTCCGACTCGAAGTTCCTCGCCCTGCTCAAGGACCAGATCCGCAGCGAGTTCACGGCCGCGCAGCAGTACACGGCGGTGGCGGTGTGGCTGGACGGGGAGGACCTCCCGCAGCTGGCCGCGCACTTCTACGCGCAGGCGCTGGAGGAGCGCAACCACGCGATGAGCATGGTCCAGTACATCCTGGACACCCACGAGCGCGTGCAGATCCCGGGCATCGACGACGTCCGCAACGACTTCGCGACGGTCGAGGACGTCGTCGCGCTGGCCCTCGAGCAGGAGAAGCGGGTCACCGAGCAGATCACCACGCTGGCCCGGACCGCCCGGGACGAGGGCGACTACCTCGGCGAGCAGTTCATGCAGTGGTTCCTCAAGGAGCAGGTCGAGGAGGTCGCGTCCATGTCGACGCTGCTCACCGTGGTGCGCCGGGCCGGCGACAACCTCTTCCACATCGAGGACTTCGTGGCCCGCGAGCTCCCGAAGGGCGAGGCGACGGACCCCTCCGCCCCGCCCGTCGCCGGCGGCCGCGTCTGAGCACCCGCGTCAGGGAACCATGATGCGCACGATCCGGCGCGAGAATCGCATCATGGTTCCGTGACGCGTACGAACCCGCCTCGAGAACGCGTCGTGGAACCAGACTGCCGGGTCAGCGCAGGGTGACCTGCTTGCCCGCGAGGGCGTCCCGGGCGGAGCGCTCGGCCGGGGACAGCTCGTCGGTGGCGGCCAGCGCCTGCGAGAGCCGCCGCGCGAAGGCCACCGCCGGGGCCGACCACTCCTTGGCGTGCATCTCCCGGTCGACGTCCCACACCGGCACGAGCAGCCCGTGCGCGCGGAAGGCGCCGGCGTAGCGGCTGCCCTCGCCGAGGTCGAGCTCGCCGGCCGCCTGCAGCCGCGCCAGCGCCGCCATCAGCGCGTCCTCGGGCTCCGGCCGCACCCAGCGCACGTGCGCCTTGGTGCCGGTGTCGACCCAGTAGGCGGCGCGGACGCCCTCGCCGGTGAGCGCCTCGGTCGGCATGATCACCGAGTTGGCGCGCTCGATGGTCGCGGCGATCTCCGCGCCGGGCTCCTCGCCGTCGGCCGGCAGCCACCAGCCGAAGTCCTGGTGCAGCTCCAGGTCGAGCTCGGCCTCCGCGACCAGCAGGTCCTGCAGCCGGACGAGCTCGCCCCCGCCCACCCCGGGTCCGACGACGGGCAGCGCGGACCCCGGCTCCGCCGTCTCCGCCCAGCGCAGGGCCTTGGCGAGGTCGGCGGACAGGTCCCCGGAGCGGGTCTGCACCTGCATGCCGAGCAGGATCTCCCCGTCCGGCCGCACGAGCGCCGCGGACGCACCCGGCAGCACCGTGGCCAGCCGGACGCTGCGCTCGCCGGCCTCGCGCAGCGGGAGCGGGGCGACCGCCGACGGCAGGAACTCGCGCATGGCGACGAGGTCCGGCTCGGCGGCCAGCCCCTCGAAGGGCCGGGTGACGATCACGTCGTCGCCCGCGCCGTGGCACGCCTTGTACCGCTTCCCCGAGCCGCAGGGGCAGGGGCGGCGGGGGTTCTCGCCGGTCGCGGCGCTGGACTTGTCGCGGTTCTTCTTGGCCATCAGGGCGCCACCGTAGCGCCGGGCCCGGCCCCGTCCGCCGCGGGTCCCGGCGGCCGCACGGCGACGAGCACCTCGCGCCGCACCGGGCGGGGCGGCTCGAGCAGCGCCGTGAGGTACCGCAGGACCCGCACCGTGACCAGCGCGGTCGCGGCGGCGAGCAGGTCGAGGACCGCGTGCAGGAGGACGCCGTCGGCCATGGCCTGCACCCCGCCGCGGAAGGACCACAGGAACACGACGACGCCGAGCACGACCCCGGCGCCCCACGCCGCCCACCACACCAGCAGCAGCCGTGAGGGTCGCGGGCGCTCGGCGGGCGGCCGGTCCAGCCCGGCGTGCTCGATCTCGGCGAGCACCGAGCCCGGCAGCGACAGGTTGAGCCCGGGCACCACCCATCCGGCGACGACGGCGAGGGTGGGCCGGTCCGGCACGGTGCCGGTGCGCTCGGCGGCGGCCTCGCGGGCGCGCACCGTCCAGAGCACCATCAGGACCCCGCAGCCGAGGAGCCCGGCGAGCGAGGCCCAGGCGCCGAACGCGACGGCGGCGTCGGAGAAGGCGACCAGCCCGGCGGGCAGCGCGTCGGCGCGGCTCAGCACGAGCAGGACGTAGCGCAGGATCTCGGCGAGCCCCGCCACCGCGGCGACCGCGGCGGTGACCCGCAGCAGCACGTCGAGCGGGTGGGCGAGGCGGCGGGCCCGTTCCAGCGGCGGCACCTGCGCGGCCTCGGGCTCGCCGCGCCAGGGCAGCGGCGGGAAGCCCCAGCGCGGCACCTCGCGGTAGCGGGGCGGGCCGGTGTACCGGAACCGGGGCCGTACGGGCGGCCGCGGCCGGCCGTCCGGTGGCGGCTCGGCGACCCACGCCAGCGGCGCGAGGTAGCGCCCGCAGTAGGGACAGAAGGGCCCGGCGCCCGGCGGCGCGACCCGCCCGCAGCGCGAGCAGGCGGGCGGGCGCACGGCGGTGCCGCCCGCCGGTCCGGCGGGCGCGGCGTCCGCGGCGGAGCTCACCCGGTCCCGCTCAGATGATCTCGGGGGTCCGGTCCGGGTCGGCGACGATCTCGCGGCCGGAACCGGCCCACGCCTGCATGCCGCCGTCGACGTTCACGGCCGGGTAGCCCTGCTGGGCCAGGTAGGCCACGACGCGCGCGGAGCGGCCGCCGGAGCGGCACACGACGTAGAGGGGCTCGTCGTCCGGGATCTCGGCGATCCGCTGGGTGAGCTCGGACATCGGGAGGTGCCGGGAGCCGGGGGCCCGGCCGGCGGCCCACTCGTCGGCCTCGCGGACGTCGAGCATGGCGACGTCCGCCGGCAGGTCCGCGGCGGGCACGGACGGAACGCTGGTCATGCCCCCCATGATGGCACCCGCCGCCGTCAGGCTCCCGTGAACGCACCCTGCCCGGACGCACGAACGGCACCCCCGCCCACACCTGGTGGGCGAGGGTGCCGTTCGTGACGGGTCAGACCTCGGCGGTCGCCTTCTCCGAGCCCGCACCGGTCAGCGAGCGGACCTCCATCTCGGCGTACTTCTCCGCGTCGAACGGCTCACGCCGGCCCACGAGGGTGCCGATCGCGCCGAGCAGGAACGACACCGGGATGGACACGATGCCCGGGTTCGACAGCGGGAACCACGCGAAGTCCGCCCCCTTGATCATCGCGGTCTCGCTGCCGGAGACGGCCGGCGAGAAGACGATCAGCACGATGCAGACGGCGAGACCGCCGTAGATGCTGAACAGCGCGCCCATGGTGTTGAACCGCTTCCAGAACAGCGAGTAGAGGATCGTCGGCAGGTTCGCCGACGCGGCCACCGCGAACGCCAGCGCCACGAGGAAGGCGACGTTCTGCCCGTTGGCCAGGATGCCGCCCGCGATCGCGACGACGCCGATGAGCAGCGCCGTGCGCCGGGCCACCCGCACCTCGCTGCCCGGCGAGGTCTGCCCCTTCTTGAGGACTCCTGCGTAGACGTCGTGCGCGAAGGAGGCCGACGCCGTGATCGTCAGCCCGGCGACCACGGCGAGGATCGTCGCGAACGCGATCGCCGAGATCAGCCCGAGCAGGATCTCGCCGCCGAGCTGGAAGGCCAGCAGCGGCGCCGCCGAGTTGACCCCGCCCGGCGCCTTCGCGATCACGTCCGGTCCGACGAGCGCGGCGGCGCCGTAGCCCAGGACCAGCGTGAACAGGTAGAACACGCCGATCAGCCAGATCGCCCAGACCACGGACTTGCGGGCCTCCTTGGCCGTCGGGACGGTGTAGAAGCGCATCAGGATGTGCGGCAGGCCGGCGGTGCCGAGCACCAGCGCGATGCCCAGCGAGATGAAGTCGATCTTGTTCTTGTACTGCAGGCCGGGCGTCAGCAGGGCCTCGCCCTTCGACGACCGCTCGACCGCCCCGCCGAGCAGGGCCGAGAAGTTCAGCCCGTACTTGCCGAGCACCCAGAAGGTCATCACGAACGCGCCCACCACCAACAGCGCGGCCTTGATGATCTGCACGTAGGTCGTGCCCTTCATGCCGCCCACCAGCACGTACGCGATCATCACGAGACCGACGACGGCGATCACGATGCTCTGCCCGAGCTTGTTCGAGTTCGGGATCTGCAGCAGCAGCGCGATCAGCCCGCCCGCGCCCGCCATCTGCGCGATCAGGTAGAAGAACGACACGACCAGCGTCGACGTGGCCGCGGCGGCCCGGACCGGGCGCTGGCGCATCCGGAAGCTCAGGACGTCGCCCATCGTGAACTTGCCGGTGTTGCGCAGCAGCTCCGCGACCAGCAGCAGGGCCACCAGCCAGGCGACGAGGAAGCCGATCGAGTAGAGGAAGCCGTCGTAGCCGTAGACCGCGATCGCCCCGGCGATGCCGAGGAACGACGCCGCCGACAGGTAGTCGCCGGAGATCGCGATGCCGTTCTGCGAGCCGCTGAAGGAGCGGCCTGCGGCGTAGTAGTCCGAGGCGGTGCGGTTGCTGCGGCTGGCGCGGTAGACCACCACCAGCGTGAGCAGCACGAACACCGCGAAGATGCCGATGTTGAGGCCGACGCTGCCGACCGTGCCCTGGGTCTGGGCGAGCTGCGCGGTCACGCCTCCCCCTCGATCTCGTGGCGCAGGCGCTCGGCGGCCGGGTCCAGCGTCCGGTCGGCGAAGCGCACGTACAGCGTGGTGATCAGGAACGTCGAGACGAACTGCAGCAGGCCGATCAGCAGGCCGACCGTGACGTTGCCGGCCAGCTTCGTCGCCATGAAGGCGGGCGCGTACGAGGCCAGCAGGACGTAGGTCAGGTACCAGATCAGGAAGAGCGCGCTCATCGGGAAGACGAACCGGCGCAGCCGGCGCCGCAGGTCCCCGAACTCGGGGCTCGCCTGGACCCGCTGGTAGGTCGTCCCGCCGGCGCTGCGTTCACCGGTGGTGCTCATGGATGTCCTTCCGTGCGTGCCCGGCGCCCTCCTCCGGCGCCGGGTCCACTACATGGCGAACGAGCCGGGACGCGCATCGAGACGGTTCCACGGTGGAACCGTCCGTGTCGTTCTCGTGACGGAACGTGAGCGGGCGGCGGATCAGACGGGCGGTCGGCCGGCGCCCTCGACGCGCTCCCGGAAGAGCCCGAGGCGCTCGGGCGCGTGCAACCGCAGCAGCAGGGCGTCCGTGTTGGCCGGGCGGCGCTTCCGGGTGGCCAGGCTGACGGCGATCATCACGAGGAACGCCAGCGGCACGGTGACGATCGCGGGCCGGTAGAGCAGGACCCCCGCCCAGCCGCTCTCGCCGATCCCGGCCAGGCTGACCGACACCGCGCCGGCCGAGAGGATCCCGCCGGCGAGGATCCCGGAGATCGCGCCCGCGGCGGTGAGCCCGCGCCACCACACGCCCAGCACCAGCAGCGGGCAGAAGGTCGAGGCGGCCACGGCGAAGGCCAGCGCCACGGTCTCGGAGAAGTCGAGCTGCTCGACGCCGAGCGCGAGCGCCACCGGGGCCGCGCCGGCGAGCACGGTGGTGATCCGGAAGTCCGCGATCCGCATGTCCGCCACCGACCGGCCGCGCAGCACGTCCGTGGACAGCACGCCCGCCAGGCTGACCAGCAGGCCCGAGGAGGTCGACAGGAACGCCGCCCACGCGCCCGCCGC
>NZ_JBHSQK010000005.1:234588-259876 GCF_042658055.1 Pseudonocardia lutea | reverse complement strand
GGCCAGCCGGGCCCCTCGCACTCCGTGCCCCCGCGCGGGGCGCAGCAGCCCCCGGCGGCCGACCGCTCCCGCGGCGCGCAGCCGAACGCCCGGTCCGGCGCGACCACCGGCACCTCCACCGGCCCCTCGACCGGTACGTCCACCGGCCCCGGCACCCGCGTCGACACCACCGACCGCTCGCGCAGCCGCGGAGGACCGGGCACCCCGGCGACGGCGGCCACCCGGACCGGCCCGACCCCGGCGACCACCCGCACCGCTGCGGGCAGCGACGCGACCCGCCGCTCCGCCGTCCCGCGGGCCCGCAGCCGCCGCTCCCGCACGCGGGGCGACGTCGGCTGGTGGCAGACCCCGGACCCGAGGAAGGCGACCGCCACCGCCACGGGGCTCACCCCGGCATCCGAGGTCACCGGCCCGCAGGGGCCGCTCGCGCTGCTGCGCCGCCGACTCGGCGGCAGCTCCGCGCACCGCCGGCCGCTCACCCCGGCCCAGCGCACGGCGCAGCGGCGCCGGCGCGTGAAGTGGGGCGTGCTGGGCAGCCTCGCCGCGTTCGTCCTGCTGCCCCTGCTCGCCCTGGGACTCGGCTGGCTCGCCTTCTCCGTGCCGACCGCCGACGACGCCGTCAACAACCAGGTCGCCACCATCTCCTTCGCCGACGGCACCGACCTGACCCGGCTCGTCCCCGAGCAGGGCAACCGGACCAAGGTCACGGTCGACCAGATCCCGGTGCACGTCCGCGAGGCCGTGCTGTCGGCCGAGGACCGCAGCTTCTACTCCAACCCGGGCTTCGACCTGACCGGCATCCTGCGGGCGGTGTGGAACCAGCTGCAGGGCGGCGTCGGCGGCGGCTCCACGATCACCCAGCAGTACGTCAAGAACGCCCTGGTCGGCGACCAGGTCTCCTTGTGGCGCAAGTACAAGGAGCTGATCGTGTCGCTGAAGGTCAGCCAGGAGAAGTCGAAGGACGAGATCCTCACCGACTACCTCAACACGATCTACTTCGGCCGCGGCGCCTACGGGATCCAGTCGGCGAGCCAGGCCTACTTCGGCAAGGACGTCGGCCGGCTGACCGTGGCCGAGGGCGCGCTGCTGGCCGGGGTCATCCAGTCGCCGTCGCGCTGGGACCCGGCGATCGACCCGCAGAAGGCCGTGCAGCGCTGGGACTTCGTGATGGACGGCATGGTCGGCCAGGGCTGGCTCTCCCCCGGCGACCGCGCCGCCGCCACCTTCCCCGCCACCCAGCAGCGCAAGGCCGCACCCGGCAGCGGCTCGTACTCCGACAGCCGCGGGCACGTCGTCAACGCGGTGAAGGCGGAGCTGGACTCGCTGGGCATCACCGACCAGGAGATGGCGCAGGATGGCCTGCGGATCACGACCACGATCGACCCCGAGCGGCAGCGGCGCGCGGTCGAGGCCGCGCAGCGGACCCTCGCCGGGCAGCCGGACAACCTGCGCTCGGCCGTCGTCGCGATCGACCCGAGGACCGGTGGGGTGAGCGCCTACTACGGCGGGGAGAACGGCGTCGGGCTCGACTACGCCCGGGTGAGCAAGCAGCCCGGCTCGACGTTCAAGCCCTTCGTGGTGCTCGCCGCGCTCAGCCACGACCCGCCGATCGGGATCGGGACGACGTTCGACGGCAGCGAGCAGACCGGCCTGCGCAACGCCGACGGCGCCGACTGCCCGCGCTGCGACCTCAAGCAGGCCATGACGATCTCCAACAACGTCATCTTCACGAAGCTGGCGGCGAAGGTCGGGCCGGAGAACGTCGCCGCCGCCGCACGCGCCGCCGGTATCACCTCCCCGCTGGACAACCCGGACGCGCGGCTCGCGCTGGGCAACAAGGAGGTCACGCCGCTGGAGCTGGCGTCGGCCTACGCCACGATCGCCGACGGCGGCGTCTGGCACGCCCCGCACTTCATCTCCCGGGTCGTCACCGCGGACGACCGGGTGCTCTACGAGGCGCCGGAGCCCCAGGGCGAGCGCCGCTTCAGCGAGCAGGTCGCCCGCAACACGATCGAGGCCATGCTCGGCGTGGTCCCGAACGACGGCCTCGGCATCGGCCGGCCGGTCGCGGGCAAGACCGGCACGGTGCAGTCCCGGTTCGAGGGCGAGAACAACGACGCCTGGTTCTCCGGCTTCACCCCGGACCTGTCCACCGCGGTCTGGATCGGCACGGACATGAACTCGCCGATCCGGACGGCGTCGGGTACCCCGGTCGAGGGCAAGACCCTGCCGGGCGAGGTGTGGCAGACGTTCATGAAGCAGGCCGCCGAGGAGGAGCCGCGGCCCGAGGGCTTCGGCACCTACAAGCCGATCGGCGAACCGCCCTCGGACCTGCCGCCGAACGCCAGGCCCACGCCGACGCCGACCTCGAGCGCGCCGGCGAGCTCGTCGTCCGAGGTCCCGCCGCCCCCCGCGCCGGCCCCGGCGACCCCGACGACGGAGCCGCAACCCGGCAGCGACGCCCTGCCCGGCCGGGACGAGCCGCTGTTCCCGGGCGAGGACGGCGCGGCGACCCCCGACCCCGGCGCTCCGCCGACGGCCCAGCGCCAGGACTGCTCGATCACCCCCTGCGGCTGAGCGCCCCACCGCCGGCGGACGCTCCCGGACCCGCCGGGGCGCGGCTACCGTGGACCGCGTGAGCACCCCACGACGGTTCGTGGTCGACGCCTGGCCGGCGGACCGCAGCCTGGTGCTCTACGTGCCGGAGATCGAGGCCGCGACCTCGGTCCGGGACCTGCGCGACGCCGAGGCCGCCGCCCGCGACCTGATCGCCGTGCTCACCGGCCTGGACCCGGCCGGGATCGAGTGCGAGGTCCGGCTCTCCCGCCGCGCCCACACCTCCCCCTGGCGCTGACCCTCCCGGGGATCAGGCCCGGCACCGCACCGCCAGCACGACGACGTCGTCACCGGTGTCCGAGGTGGAGCCGGAGACCAGGTGGTCGCAGAAGGCCTCCAGGTTCAGGTGCGCCCCGGCCGCGGCGAGGGCGAGCAGCTCGCGGGCGGCGCGGTCGTCGACGTCGTCGCGGCGCTCGGCGAGCCCGTCGGTGTAGAGCACGAGGGTCTCCCCCGGCGCCAGCTCGACCTCCTGGTCGTGCCGCAGCCGGTCGGGGTCGACCCCCAGCACGACGTCGACCGCCCCGCACGCGTACCGGGCGGTGCCGTCGGCCCCGACCAGCAGCGGGACCGGGTGGCCCGCGCTCGACCAGCGGAAGACGCGCTGGTCGGCGCGCAGCAGCACGCGCCCGTGCAGCAGTGTGGTGAAGCGGGTGACGTCGAGCCGGGAGGCGACCCGATCCAGCCGGCGCAGCACGTCCGACGGGGCGCCGTCGCTGTCGAAGGCCAGCGCGCGGAGCATGCTGCGCAGCTGCCCCATGGTGGCGGCGGCGGCCAGGTCGTGCCCGGCGACGTCGCCGACGGCCAGCGCCAGGTCCCCGAAGGGCAGCCGGAACACGTCGTACCAGTCGCCCCCGACCTCGAGCTCCGCCGCCGCGGGCCGGTACCGGGCGGCGACCTCGATCCCGCCGATGCCGATCTCGGCCATCGCGGGCGGCTCGGTGAGCATGGACTCCTGCAGGGCCAGCGCCACCTGCCGGGTCTGCTGGAACCGCCGCCCGTGCTCGACGGCGGCCGACGCCCGCGCCGCCAGCTCCGTGACCAGCGCCAGGTCGTCCGCGGTGTATGGCACCCGTTCGCCGCAGCCGGCGAACAGCAGGCCGGCGATCACCCGGCCGCCCGAGATCACCGGGGCGACCAGCCGCGAGTTCATCCGGACCTCACGGGCCCACGCGTACATCTCCGGCGTGCCGGCCCAGTGCTCGACGTCCAGCGGGTCGAGCTCCAGCTCCGGTCGCCCGGTCCGCACCGAGCGGGCCAGCGGGTGGTCGGGCCCGAAGACGAACCGCGCGGCGCCGTCGCCGCCGATGTCGCCGGGAACCGGGGGCAACCCGGGCGCGGCCCGGGTGACCGAGCGGCGCCCGTGCACCGGACGACCGGGCTCGAGCGGCTGGGCCTCGTCGACGAGGTAGACCCGGCAGAGATCGGCGAACTCCGGCACCACGGCGTCGGCCAGGGCCAGCAGCTCGGTCTCCGGGTCGAGCGCCTTGTTCACCGCCAGGGTGGCCCCGGCCAGGACGTCGAGCCGGTGCCGGGAGCGGAGCTCGTCGTCGATGTCGGTCTCGGTGCCGACCCACTCGACGAGCCGCCCGCCCTCGCGCACCGGGACGGCCCGCGACCGGAACCACCGGTACCCGCCGCCGGCCGCGCGGAGCCGGTGCGTGTGCTCGAAGCTCGCGTCGTGGCCCGCCCGGGCCCGCACGACGGCGGCCTCCCACGCCCTGCGCTTGCTGCCGCGGTCCTCGGGGTGCAGGGCCTCGAGGAACCCCCAGCCGGCGTACTCGTGCGGGGCCTGCCCGGTGACGGCCCGGTAGCTCGGCGAGTCCTCGCGGGCGCTGCCGTCCGGCTCGCGGATCCACACCGCCGCCGAGGTGGCGTCGACCAGGCTGCGGTAGCGCCGCAGCAGTGACTCGCGGGCCGCCGCCAGCTCGGCCAGCTCGCGACGGGTGCGCTCGGCCTCGGTGATGTCGACGACGACCAGGCCGACGCCGAGCACGGAGCCGTCGCGGTCGTGGACCGGGTAGCAGTTGACCATCCAGGACTGCTCGGGGCCACGGCCGTGCCACAGCCGCCCGGTGAAGGGCGTCTCGGTGAGCGGCCGGTCCTCGTCGAGCACCCGGCGCAGCAGCGCGGCGATCCGGGCGCCCGTCTCGCCGTGCACCTCCTCGAGGGTCCGACCGACCCGGTCGTCGGCGGTGCCGCCGTCGATCGTGGTCACCGCGGAGTTCACCCGCCGGTACCGCAGGTCGCGGTCGAAGTACGCCAGCCCGACCGGCGCGTTCTGCCACAGCGCGTCGAGCAGCGAGAAGGCCTCCACGCCGGCGCGGGCGTCCGAGGCGTCCTGCAGGACCCCGACCACGGCGACCTCGCCCGACCCGGGTGCGGCGTGCAGGTAGAGGAGACGCCCGGTGGGCACCACCGCGGGCAGCGCGTCGCTCACCCGCCCGGAGCGGGCGCGGGCGAGCATGTCCCGGGCGGCGGCCAGGTCGACGGTCGCCTTGACGGGGTCGATGCCGTTGCGGCCCAGCACGGCCTCCGCGGACCAGCCCGTGAGCCGGGCGGCCTCGGCGCTCCAGAGGAGCACGGCGCCACGGGCGTCGAGCGCGAACAGCCCGACGGGCAGATCGGCGACGACGTCCGCCGCGAGCTCTGCCTGCGGGCCGTGCATCCGCGCATTATGGGGGCTCGCGTCGGCCGCGCGATACGGGCCACACTCGGCCGGTGCTTCGGACATACCGCCCGGCGGCCCGGTGACCCCGCTCGACCGGCTCCGCGCGCTCTGCCTGGCCCTGCCGGAGGTCACGGAGAAGGTCAGCCACGGCGAGCCGACCTGGTTCGTGCGCAGGTCCTTCGTGACCTACGCCGACCACCACCACGACGCCCGGCTCGCCTTCTGGTGCGCCGCCCCGCCCGGGGTGCAGGAGGAGCTGGTCGCGGCCGACCCGGAGCGGTTCTTCCGGCCGCCCTACGTGGGCACTCGCGGCTGGGTGGGCGTGCGGCTCGACGTCGAGGTCGACTGGGACGAGATCGCCGAGCTCGTCACGGACGCCTACCGGGCGGTGGCGCCGAAGAGGCTGATCACCCTCCTAGACTCGACGGGGTGAGCGAGCTCCCCCGGGTCGAGATCGACGGCCTCGCGTACGAGTACGAGGACGTTCCGGGCGCGGGCGCCCCGCTGCTCTTCCTGCACGAGGGGCTCGGCTCGGTCGGGCTGTGGCGCGGCTTCCACCGGCGGGTCGCCGAGGCGACGGGCCGGCGCGCGGTCGCGTACTCCCGGCTCGGCCACGGCTTCTCCGACCTGCCGCCCGCCAAGCGCACGATCCGCTTCGCGCACGAGGAGGCCGCGACCGTGGTCCCGGCCCTGGTCGAGGCGCTGGACCTCGGCGAGCCGGTCCTGGTGGGGCACAGCGACGGCGGGTCGATCGCCCTGCTCGCCGCGGCGGCCCTGCCGGTGTCCGGGCTCGTCGTGCTGGCCCCGCACGTGCTCGTCGAGGAAATCGGGCTGCGCGCGATCGAGGAGGCCAAGCGCGCCTTCGAGTCCGGCGACCTGGCCCGGCGGATGGCCCGGCACCACCGCGAGGCCGAGGTGTGCTTCCGCAACTGGAACGACGTGTGGCTCGACCCGGCCTTCCGCGACTGGGACCTGCGCCCGGAGCTCGCCGGGATCACCTGCCCCGTGCTGGGGATCCAGGGCGACGCCGATCCCTACGGCACTGCCGTGCACGTCGAGGCGGTCCGCGACGGCGCCCGGGGCACCACCGACCTGCTCCTGCTCCACGGCGGTCACGCCCCGCACCTCGAACGCCCCGCGTTGGTGGACGCGGCCGTCGCGGGCTGGCTCCGGGACCGGTGAGCGCTCCGCCGACCCTCGCCACCCGCGCGCGACACCACCCGGTCAGCCGCCCGGACCGGCGAGGAGGAGCCCGACGAGCTCGCGCCGGCTGCGGACGCCGGTCTTGTCGAACACCGACTTGAGGTGGTCCTGGACGGTGTGCGGGGAGAGGAACAGCGCGGCGGAGATCTCCCGGGTCGACCGCCCGCGCAGCACCAGCACGGCGATCTCCCTCTCGCGCGCCGTGAGCGCGTGCGCCGCCAGCCGCGCCACCGCCCCCGACGCCGGTCGGCTCGGGTCGAGGACCACGGAGACGACGCCACCGACGGGCCCCGTCAGCCGGGAGGCACTGAGACGCACCCATTCCCCGGTCCGCGTCCGCACCGTGGAGCCCAGCGGCGAGGGACCGCGGCCACGCTCCGCCGCCAGCAGCGCCGCCACCAGCGCCTGCACCGCCAGGGGCAGCTCCCCCGGCCCGCCGTCCAGCACCTCCGCCAGGGCCTCCGCCTCCGGCGTGCTCGCCACGAGCGCGAGGTCGTCGGACACGACCAGGACACCCGGCCGCTGCGGACCGGGCCGTGGGGCGGCACGCACCGTCGCGTCCCGGATCCCCGCGGCGACGTGGGGCCCGATCCGCGCGACCAGCTCGAGCTCCGCGGCGGTGAAACCCCGGCCGCCGTCCGCCCGGTGCAGGCAGAGGTAGCCCCAGCACTCGGTGCCGGCCACGAGCGCGGCCCGCAGCTCGTCGCCCAGCCCGAGCGGGCGCATGATCTCGCCGTACCGCGGGCTCGCGACGCGGTCCCCCCGCGTGGCGAGATCGAGGGTGGAGACGTGCCGGCGCGCGGTCGCCAGCGCGGCGAAGCGGTTCACGTCCGCCCCCGAGAACTCGTTCTCCAGGAACCGGGCGCTCGCGCCCGCCAGCGGCTCCTCCGCGTGGGCTCCCGTGAACAGCAGGGTCGCCGGGTCCGCCGTGGCGACGAACGCGGCGTCGACCGGCACGATGCGACGCAACGACCGCAGTACCCGCCCCCACAGGTCGGGCAGCGGCAGGCCCGCGTGACACT
This sequence comes from Pseudonocardia lutea, assembly GCF_042658055.1. NCBI lineage: Bacteria > Bacillati > Actinomycetota > Actinomycetes > Pseudonocardiales > Pseudonocardiaceae > Pseudonocardia > Pseudonocardia lutea. Next base: position 252,367 of record NZ_JBHSQK010000005.1, on the reverse strand, counting down.
GCCGGACGAGGTCACGCTCGGCCTGCTCGCGGGGCACCGACCCGGGCATCGGGGCAGTGTCGACCCCCGCTGCCACCCGACGCCACCCCACCTTCCTGGGATGGGTTCCGGCCGGGTTCGGGCGGACCCTCCCGCCATGAGCACCGACACCGTCACCGACCGGCTCGCCCGCGCCAAGCAGCTCGTGGACGAGTTCGTCCAGGCCCTCTTCACGCGGGGCGAGCTCGACGCCGTCGACCGCTACCTCGCCCCGCAGTACGTCGACCACGACCCGCCGGTGCCGGACGCCCCGTCCGGCCGGGAGGCCCTGCGCCGCGCGGCGGCGATGTTCCGGGCCGCCTTCCCCGACTGGCACAGCGACCTCGAGCAGCTGGTGGCCGAGGGCGACGTCGTGGTCGAGCGGTTCACCGCCCGCGGCACGCACCGGGGCGAGTTCCTCGGCGTCCCGCCGACCGGCGGCCCGGTCGAGCTCGCGGGGATCAACATCTTCCGCATCGAGGACGACCTCATCGTCGAGCGGTGGGGCCGCCTGGACGAGCTGGGCCTGCTCCGCCGGCTCGGGCTGGTGCCCGCCGCCGTCAACGCGCCGACCAGCCCCTGATCGCGGTCGGGGTCAGCACCAGCAGCGGACCGCGCGGGCGGGCCTGCCGATAGGGCGGGTACTTCGCCTGCAGGGCGTCGAGCGCCCGCTCGCGCAACCCGCCGTGCTCGTGGACGGCGGCCGTGCCGTCCACCCGGACCCACCACAGCTGCGCCCAGTCGTCGGCGTACTCGTCGACGACGACGGCGGCCCGCGGGTCCCGCGCCACGTCCGCGAGCCGCGCCAGCCGCGGGCTGCGCTTGGGCTTCACCTCGTCGACGGCCGAGCAGACCAGACCGTCGACGAGCGCGAACGTGATCGGGACGAGCCGGGGCGTGCCGTCGGCGCGCAGCGTGGCGAGCCGGGCGACCGGGTGCGCCGCGAGCCGCTCGCGGCACGCGCGCTCGTCGAGGGACGGCACGCCGCGAACCTACTGCGCGAGCGGCACCTCGACCCGCGTCGACAGCAGCACGGCGTCCCGGGTGTCCCGGCGCTCGTGCTCGAGGAAGCTCGGGGCGGCGGCCAGGAACAGGGTGCGGCCGTCCTCGCCGCCGAGGGCGACGGCGTAGGTCTGCAGCTCGTCGAGGGTGATCTCGTCGAGGATCTCGCCGCCCTCGCGGACCCGGATCGCGCGGTGGTGATCGGCGTCGGCCACCCAGACGGCGCCCTCGGCGTCGGGCTCGGCGATCCCGTCCGGCACCACGGCCAGCCCGGGGAGCATCTCGCCGACGTTCCTGGTGGTGGGCAGGTCGCCGAAGCGGGCCCAGTCCCGCCGGCCGCCGAGCGAGCCGTCCGGCCGGATGTCGAAGGCGGACATCCGGTTGCCGAAGCTCTCCGCGACGATCAGCGTGTCGTCCCGGACCACCGTGCCGTTCGGGAAGTACACGCCGTCGGCCACGACCTCGGCCGACCCGTCCGGGTCGACCCGGACGACGACCGCGGTCGCCAGGTCCTCGCCCGCCATCAGGTCGAAGCCGAAGCACCCGACCCAGCAGCGTCCCTGCCGGTCGACCGCCATGTCGTTGAGCACCCCGCGGGCGAGGCCGCTCAGGTCCGCGTGGGTGACGAGGGTGCCGTCCTCCTCGCGGCGCAGGATCTTCTGGTCGCGCATGGACACGATCAGCACCCGGCCGTCGGGCAGCACCCCGGTCCCCGAGGGCTGGGCGGGCACGGTGGCCTCCACCCGCAGGTCGCTCCCGTCGGGCTCGGCGCTGAGCACCCGGTGGGTGTAGAAGTCGCTGACCCAGATCCGGCCCCCGCGCCAGCGCGGGCCCTCCAGGAACGACAGCTTCTCCAGCACGACGGTCGGCTCGGCCACGCGGCCCCCTCCGGTCCGGCCCCCGCTCCGGTGCAGGGGCGACCAGGCCAGTCTGGTCCGGCGAGGGCGGCGGGTCGAGACCGCCCGACGATCACGCCTCGTCGGTCAACGACCGCTGCCACAGCGCGGTGTCGAGGACCCGGCCGTGCTTGTGGCCGACCGCGCGCAGCACCCCGACCTCGCGGAACCCCGCCCGACGGTGCAGCGCGACCGACGCCGGGTTGCCCTCCGGGTCCGCGATCACCGCGACGACCTGCTCGAACCCGGCCGCGCGGCAGTCGTCGAGCAGGCGGCGGAGCAGCGCCCCGCCGAGGCCGCGGCCGCCGGCGCCGTCCTCGAGGTAGACGGTGTTCTCGACGGTCCGCCGGTAGGCCGGCTTGGCCCCCCGCCAGGGCGAGGCGTACGCGAACCCGGCGACCCGGCCGTCGACCTCGGCGACCAGGAACGGCAGCGCGCCCGCGGTGAGCGCGGCGAGCTTGGCCCGCCAGGTGTCCAGGTCGGGGACGTCCTCGTCGAACGTCGCGACCGTGCGCGCGACGTACGGGGCGTAGACCGCCGCGACGGCGGGCAGGTCGTCGAGGGTGGCGGGCCGGACGGGTCGATCCACGGCCCCCATCATCGCCGCTCGGCGGCCGGCCGGACCCAGCTGGGCCCGGGGCGGAACACCCGCGGGCCCGGTACGGTTGAGCGAGGTAGTTGCGAGCTCAAACAGATGCCCGCCGAAGCCGGAGGTACCGATGCCCGCCGTCACCGTCGCCGACGTCACCGCACTGCCACGCGTCCCCGAGCCCGGACCGACCGACCTCGACCGCGGCGTCCGGTCGATCACCACGGCTCCCCGCGGGTACGAGGGCGAGGGCTTCCCCGTCCGGCGCGCCTTCCAGGGGGTCGACCTGCGCGATCTCGACCCCTTCCTGCACATGGACCAGATGGGCGAGGTGGAGTACGCGCCGGGCGAGCCCAAGGGCACCTCCTGGCACCCGCACCGCGGCTTCGAGACCGTCACCTACATCATCGACGGCGCCTTCGAGCACCAGGACAGCCACGGCGGCGGCGGGAACATCACCAACGGCGACACCCAGTGGATGACGGCGGGCGGCGGGCTGCTGCACATCGAGCGGCCGCCGGAGGCGCTGGTCGCGAGCGGCGGGCTGTTCCACGGCCTGCAGCTGTGGGTCAACCTGCCCAAGGCCGACAAGTGGCTCGAGCCGAGGTACCAGGACCTGCGGGCCCGCGAGGCCGCGCTGCTCACCACGCCCGACGGCGGCGCCCTGATCCGGGTGATCGCCGGCGAGCTGGCCGGGCACTCCGGCCCCGGGTCGACCTACACGCCCATGGCGATGATGCACGCGACGGTCTCGCCGGGTGCCCGGATGCGGCTGCCGTGGCGGCGCGACTTCAACGCCCTGGTCTACGTGCTCTCCGGCGCCGGGACCGTCGGAAGGGACGACCGGCCGATCCGCGAGGGACAGCTCGCGCTGTTCGGGCCGGGCGACCTGATCACGGTGACCGGGAACCGCGGGCAGGACTCGCGCACCCCGGCGCTCGACGTCGTGCTCCTCGGTGGGCGGCCGATCCGCGAGCCCGTCGCCTGGGGCGGGCCGTTCGTGATGAACACCCGCGCCGAGGTGCTGCAGGCCTTCGAGGACTACCAGAAGGGGAAGCTCGGCGTGATCCCCGCCTCGTACGTGCCGCACGGATCCCTGGGAGGATCGTCGGCATGACCGATCCCATGATCCTCGACGTCGCCGAGTGGTCGAGATACGAGGTCCACGTCGACGGGAAGCTCGCGGGTTTCGCGAACTACCGCGCCGAGCCCGGGCGGATCACCTTCACGCACACCGAGGTCGACTCGATGTACGAGGGCCAGGGCCTGGGCGGCAGGCTCGCCCGCTTCGCGCTGGACGACGCCCGCAAGCGTGGCCTCGCGGTGTACCCGAACTGCCCCTTCATCCGGGGCTGGATCGAGAAGCACCCCGACTACGTCGACCTCGTCCCCGCCGAGGCGCGCCCGGAGTACACCCTGTAGGTCTCCCCCGCGAGTCGGCACTTTCCGGCCACCGAGTCGCACCTGTCCGGAGCCCGGGATGTGCGAGTCGGTGTCCCGGAAGTGCCGACTCGCGCGGGGTGGTCGTGCGGGGGTGCGGAAGTGTCGGTGGAGCCTCGTAGCCTGATCCCGTGCTGGTCGTCCACGCCCTCTGGTCCCCCGCCCGGGGCGTCGTGCTCTGGGCGGAGGACGGTGAGCGCCCGGCCACCACCTCGCGGCGCTCGCTGCGCAGCGCGCGGCCGCACCCGTTCGCGATGCCGGCGTCGCAGCTGGCCGGGATCCACCCGGGCAAGCAGACGTCGGTCACGCTGCTGCTGCCCTCCCGCGCGAGCGGGCCCGTGGAGTCGCCCGAGCTGGTGCGCCGGAGACCGCCCGGGCGGAGGTCGGCCGAGCTGTCCCTGACCCCCTGGTCGGTGCCGGCCGTCGTCGTGGAGCCGAACGAGCTCGCCGACCCGGCCGAGGACGTCCGGTACGGCGCCTCCGTCGCGCACCTGCGGGCCCTCGCCGCGTTCGCGGACGATCTCGCCGCCCGCGGGCGCGTCCTGCCCACCCTGCGCCCGGGGCCGGAGGCGCGCTGGCGGCCCGTCGTGCAGGGCCTCGACGCGGTGGCCCGCCGCGCCCTGGTCGAGGCGCTGCCGCCGGTGGCCCGCGCCGAGCAGCGGCGCTCGGGCGACACCGCGGGCCACTCCCCCGAGCTGCTGGTCGACGCGGCGCTGGACGCCCTGGTCGACGCCGCGGTCCGCGAGCGCCTCGCCCGGGCGGACGCCCCCGTCTCCCTCGTGCCGCCGCGCCGGGGCCGCGCACCGAAGGCGCTGCCCGCCACGGAGGCCTGGCTCGCGGCCCTCGCCGGACCGGACCCGCGGTTCGAGTCCGCGGAGCGCGAGCTCGCCACGCTGGCCGACGCGCTCGGCTCCTGGGACGCGGTCACCACCGAGGAGACCGGGCCGGCCCGCGCCACCTTCCGCCTGTCCGAGATCAGCACCCTGCACGATCCCGCCGACCCCGGGGAGGACCCGCTCGACCAGACCGGGGACGGCACCCGCTGGGTCCTGGGGTTCCAGCTGCAGTCGACCGAGGACCCCAGCCTCCTCGTCCCGGCCGGGGACGTGTGGGCTGGCCGCGCCGACCGCCTGATCACCTCGGCGCAGGAACTGCTGCTGGCCGAGCTGGGTCGCGCCGCGCTCGTGTACCCGCCGCTCACCGGCGCGCTGCGCCAGGCCCGGCCCGAGGAGCTCGACCTCGAGCTCGACGAGACCCACCGCTTCCTCACCGAGGACGCGGCGCGCCTGCTCGCGGCCGGGTTCGGCGTGCAGCTCCCGGCCGGGTGGAACGGGCGGCGCCCGCTGGGGCTGCGGCTGTCGGTGTCCTCGCCGCCGGCCCCGGGCGTCGTCACCCGCGGGGGGCTCGGCCGGGAGGAGCTCGCGAAGTTCCGCTGGACGCTCGCCGCCGGGGACGAGGAGCTCGACGAGGAGGAGATCGCCGCGCTGGTCGCGGCCAAGGCCAAGCTCGTGCGGATCCGCGGTCAGTGGGTCAGCGTCGACGCGGAGGCCCTGGCCCGCGGCCTGGAGTTCCTGCGCCGGCACAACGGGCGCCGCGACACCGGCACGGTGGCCGACGCGCTGGCGCTCGCGCAGGGCGCGGTGGACACCCCGCTGCCGATCACCTCGGTCGCCGCCGAGGGCTGGATCGGCGAGCTGCTCGGCGGCACGGCCGACCGCACCCTCGAGCCGCTGGACCCGCCGGCGGGGTTCCGCGCCGAGCTGCGGCCCTACCAGAAGCGGGGGCTGTCCTGGCTGGCGTTCCTGTCGTCGCTCGGCCTGGGCGCCTGCCTGGCGGACGACATGGGCCTGGGCAAGACGATCCAGCTCCTGGCGCTCGAGGCGCGGGAGCGCTCGGCGGAGGTGACGCACGCGGGAACGGCGCCCGGCCCCACCCTGATCCTCTGCCCGATGTCGCTGGTGGGCACCTGGCAGCGGGAGGCGGCGCGGTTCGCCCCGGACCTGCGGGTGCACGCCCACCACGGGCCCACCCGCCCACGGGGCGAGGCGCTGCGGGAGCGGTTGGCGGACACGGACATCGTGGTCACCACCTACGGCACCGCTGGCCGGGACATCGAGGAGCTGGAGTCGCTGCCCTGGCACCGGCTGGTGCTCGACGAGGCGCAGGCGATCAAGAACAGCAACGCGGCACCGTCGAAGGCGGCCCGGCGGATCGTCGCCGGGCACCGGATCGCGTTGACCGGCACGCCGATGGAGAACCGCCTCGCCGAGCTGTGGTCGATCATGGACTTCCTCAACCCGGGCATGCTCGGCACCCCGGAGCGCTTCCGGCAGCGGTTCTCGGTGCCGATCGAGCGGCACGGCTCCCCGGAGGCCGCGGAGACGTTGCGCCGGATCACCCGGCCGTACCTGCTGCGCCGGCTGAAGACCGACCCCACCGTGATCGACGACCTGCCGGAGAAGATCGAGATCCGGCAGGAGTACCACCTCACGCGGGAGCAGGCCTCCCTCTACCGCACGATCGTCGACGACATGATGGAGAAGATCGAGGACTCGACCGGCATCCAGCGGCGGGGCAACGTCCTGGCCGCGATGGCCAAGCTCAAGCAGGTCTGCAACCACCCGGCCCAGCTGCTGCACGACGGCTCACCGATCGGCAAGCGCTCGGGCAAGGTCGCGCGGCTCGAGGAGCTGCTGGCCGAGATCCTGGCCGAGGGCGACAGGGTGCTGCTGTTCTCCCAGTTCACCGAGTTCGCCTCCATGCTGGTGCCGCACCTGTCCGCCCGCTTCGACCAGGAGGTGCTGCACCTGCACGGCGGGACCCCGAAGAAGCAGCGGGACGCGATGGTCGAGCGCTTCCAGTCCGCCGACGGACCGTCGATCTTCCTGCTGTCGCTCAAGGCGGGCGGGACGGGGCTCACGCTCACCGCCGCGAACCACGTGGTGCACCTGGACCGCTGGTGGAACCCGGCGGTCGAGGAGCAGGCCACGGACCGGGCGTTCCGGATCGGCCAGGGCCGCACGGTCCAGGTGCGGAAATTCGTCTGCCCGGGCACGGTCGAGGAGCGGATCGACGCGCTGATCGAGTCGAAGAAGGCGTTGTCGGACATGGTGATCAGCGACGGCGAGGGTTGGCTCACCGAGCTGTCCACCGGCGAGCTGCGCTCGGTCTTCGCCCTGGGCGCGGAGGCGGTGGCGGACGAATGAGTGACCAGCCCTTCTGGGCGCAGGAGGACCATCCGAAGCGCCCGCTGCGGGTGGAGAACGGGATCCAGATCCACTCGACGCGCGGCACCGTCGCGCGCACGTGGTGGTCCAAGCGGTTCCTCGCCGTGCTGGAGTCGCTCGGCGTCGGCGGGCGGCTGCACCGCGGCCGCAGCTACGCACGCTCGGGGCAGATCGTGTCCTGCGAGGTCGACGCGGGCGCCGTCGTCGCGCTGGTGCAGGGCACCCGGCCCACCCCGTACAAGGTCCGCATCGGGATCCCCGCCTGGGGCAAGCAGGAGTGGTCGCGGGCGGAGCAGGCCCTCGCCGACGACGCCTGGTACACGGCCACGCTGCTGGCCGGCGGGATGCCGACGGAGATCGAGGAGCTGTTCGCCGGGCTCGGCCTGGCGCTCTTCCCCACCTCGCAGCGCGACCTCGCGATGGACTGCACCTGCCCGGACGGCACCGTTCCGTGCAAGCACCTCGCCGCCGTGTTCTACCTGCTCGCGGAGCGGTTCGACGCGGACCCGTTCGAGGTCCTGGCCCTGCGCGGGCGGGACCGGGAGACCCTGCTCGCGAACCTGCGCCGCCGCCGCGGGAGCACGGCGGCGCCCGAACCCGTCGCCGAGGAGGCGGCGCGACCCCTCGGCGAGCTGCTCGACGCGTTCTACGCCGCGGGCGAGCTCGACCTCACCCGGTTCACCCCGGCCGAGCCGGAGCCGGGCGCGCTGCTCGACCAGGTGCCCGAGCTGCCGATCGAGGTGCGCGGGCACAAGGTGCGCGACCTGCTGCGCCCGGCCTACCGGCAGCTGGGCGAATAGCACCCCTCGAGAAGCGCCCTACGGAACCATAAGGCGCTCAACCACCGCGCCAGAACACATGATGGTTCCTCAACGCTTCCTGAACCGGCTCAGAGCGCATCAAGGTTCCATAGCGCGTTCTAAACCCGGGCGGAACCGCATTATGGTTCCATAATGCGCCCTGAAACCGGGTGACAGCGCATCATGGTTCCACAACGCGCTTCGGGGCCAAGCGAAAGCGCATTATGGTTCCATAAGGCGTTGTGGAGCCGAGCGAGAGCACATCATGGTTCCACAATGCGGTCGGGGGTCCGTACGGCCCGGGGCGGGGTCAGCTCGCCGCGGCGGCCTTCTTCCGCCTCGGGCGCCGGGCCGGCGCCGAGGGTGCGACCAGGTCCTTGAGGAACAGGCCCGTGTAGCTGCCCTCGGTGCCCGCCACCTCCTCGGGCGTGCCCTGCGCGACCACGGTGCCGCCGCCCGAGCCGCCCTCGGGGCCCATGTCGATCACCCAGTCCGACGTCTTGATGACGTCGAGGTTGTGCTCGATGACGACGACCGTGTTGCCCTTGTCGACCAGGCCGTTGATCACCATCAGCAGTTTGCGGATGTCCTCGAAGTGCAGGCCGGTGGTCGGCTCGTCGAGGATGTAGATCGTGCGGCCGTTGGACCGCTTCTGCAGCTCGCTGGCGAGCTTCACGCGCTGCGCCTCGCCACCGGACAGCGTCGGCGCCGGCTGCCCGAGCCGGACGTAGCCCAGCCCGACGTCCACCAGGGTGGTGAGGTACCGGCTGATCGAGGTGATCGGCGCGAAGAACTCCGCGGCCTCCTCGATCGGCATGTCCAGCACGTCGGCCACGGTCTTGCCCTTGTAGTGCACCTCGAGGGTCTCCCGGTTGTACCGGGCGCCCTTGCAGACCTCGCACGGGACGTACACGTCGGGCAGGAAGTTCATCTCGATCTTGATCGTGCCGTCCCCGGAGCACGCCTCGCAGCGCCCGCCCTTGACGTTGAACGAGAAGCGCCCGGCCTGGTAGCCGCGCACCTTTGCCTCGGTGGTCGACGCGAACAACGTGCGGATCTTGTCCCACACGCCGGTGTACGTGGCCGGGTTGGACCGCGGGGTGCGCCCGATCGGCGACTGGTCGACCCGCACGAGCTTGTCCAGCTGCTCGATCCCGGTGATCCGGGTGTGCCGGCCAGGCACCTGACGGGCGCCGTTGAGCTTGTTCGCCAGCACCGTCGCCAGGATGTCGTTGATCAACGTGGACTTGCCGGAGCCGGACACACCGGTGATCGAGACGAGCCCGCCGAGCGGGATGTCGACGTCGATCCCGCGCAGGTTGTGCTCGCGCGCGCCGACGATCGTGAGCCTGCGCTCCGGGTCCAGCGTGCGCCGCACGTCCGGCACCGGGATGCTCCGCCGGCCCGACAGGTACGCGCCGGTCAGCGAGGTGTCGTGCGCCTCGAGCTCGGCCACCGGGCCGGAGTGCACGACCTCGCCGCCGTGCTCACCCGCGCCCGGACCGATGTCGACCGCCCAGTCCGCGGCCCGGATGGTGTCCTCGTCGTGCTCCACGACGATCAGCGTGTTGCCCAGCTCCTTGAGCCGGGTCAGCGTGTCGATCAGCCGGCGGTTGTCCCGCTGGTGCAGGCCGATCGACGGCTCGTCGAGCACGTAGAGCACGCCGACGAGGCCGGAGCCGATCTGCGTGGCCAGCCGGATGCGCTGCGCCTCGCCGCCGGAGAGCGTGCCCGCGGCGCGGTCCAGCGACAGGTAGTCCAGCCCGACGTCGAGCAGGAAGCCCAGCCGGGCCTGGATCTCCTTGAGCACCCGGCCGGCGATCATCGCCTGCCGCTGGTCGAGCACCATGCCGTCGAGGAACTCGGCGCACTCGGCCACCGACATCGCCGACACCTCGGCGATCGAGCGGTCGCCCTGCTCGCGGTGCGCCAGTGTGACCGCCAGGACCTCGGGCTTGAGCCGCGCGCCCTTGCACGCCGGGCACGGCACGTCCCGCATGTAGCCCTCGTACCGCTCGCGCTGCGACTCGGACTCGGTCTGGTCCAGCCGGCGTTCGAGGAACGGGATCACGCCCTCGAAGTTGGCGTAGTAGGCGCGCTCGCGGCCGTACCGGTTCCGGTACCGGACGTGCACCTGGTCCTCGCTGCCGTGCAGCACCGCCTTCTGCGCCTCGGCGGGCAGCTTGCGCCACGGCGTGTCCATCCGGAACCCGACGCTCTTGGCCAGCCCGGACAGCAGCCGGCCGAAGTACTCGGCGGTGTGCCCGGTGTTCCACGGCGCCACCGCCCCGTCGGCCAGGCTGAGCTCGGGGTCGGGGATGACGAGCTCCGGGTCGACCTCCTTCTTGATGCCGATTCCGGAGCACTCGGGACACGCGCCGTAGGGCGAGTTGAAGGAGAACGTGCGGGGCTCGAGATCGTCGAGCGTGAGCGGGTGCCCGTTGGGGCAGGCCATCCGCTCGGAGAAGCGGCGCTCCCGGTGCGGGTGCTCGTCGTCGAGGTCGACGAAGTCCAGCACCACCAGCCCGTCCGCCAGGCGCAGCGCGGTCTCCACCGAGTCGGTCAGCCGCTGCTTGGCGCTCGGCTTGACCGACAGCCGGTCGACGACCACGGAGATGTCGTGCTTCTCCTGCTTCTTCAGCGTGGGCGGGTTGCTCAGCTGGTGCACCGTGCCGTCGACCAGGACGCGGGAGTAGCCCTGGCCCTGCAGGGTGGCGAAGAGGTCGACGAACTCGCCCTTGCGGGTGCGGACGACCGGGGCCAGCACCTGGAAGCGGCTGCCCTCCTCCATCGCCAGCACCTGGTCGACGATCTGTTGCGGGGTCTGCTTCTCGATGACCTCGCCGCACACCGGGCAGTGCGGCACGCCGGCCCGGGCGTAGAGCAGGCGCAGGTAGTCGTAGACCTCGGTGATCGTGCCGACCGTGGAGCGCGGGTTGCGGTTCGTGGACTTCTGGTCGATCGAGACCGCGGGCGAGAGGCCCTCGATGAAGTCGACGTCCGGCTTGTCCATCTGCCCGAGGAACTGCCGGGCGTACGCCGAGAGCGACTCGACGTACCGCCGCTGGCCCTCGGCGAAGATCGTGTCGAACGCGAGGCTCGACTTGCCGGAACCGGACAGGCCGGTAAAGACGACGAGGCTGTCCCGCGGCAGGTCGAGATCGACCCCGCGCAGGTTGTGCTCGCGCGCGCCGCGCACGACCAGCCGGGGAGCGTCGTGCGAGGTGCGGACCTGTGCCACGAGGGCGCCTCCTTACGGGTCACCGGGGATCGGCGGGCCCGGTCCGCGGCAGACCGGGGACCCGCGATCGATGCTAGGCCGGGGGTCCGACGGAAATCGTGCGCACCCGTCCGGTCCGGGGGTCCCGGTCGGCGGGTGCGCNCGCGCCGGCGAGCGCCGGGCGACCGTCCGTCGCCCCTGCCACCGCACGCGCCACGGCCGCCGACCGGACCCCGTTCGGCCACCCGGCTCAACGCCGCGGACCGCCCGGTGCTTCCCGGCGGCGCCCGCCGGACCAGGTGACCACTGTCGCACACATGTTCGACGGCGGGACGGCCACCCCTGGTGCGCGCTTCCGGCTGCCGCGCCTCGGTGACGGTGGCGACCCGCCGGCGGACCAGATGCGGGCTCGGGTGCCGGCGACGGATCGGCTGGCGGGCCTGGTGCGCGCCGAGCGACTCGGTCGGCACACCCGAAGAACCGCGGCACACCCGGTCGACGGGGTGTGCGGCGGGTCTTCCGGGTGTGCCACCGGACCGGAGGTGGTGTGTGACGTCCGAACGGGTGTGCCGAGCGAGGGGCGCTGGGAGGCGCAGTCGGCGCGCGGCAGCACGGCAGCACGGCAGCACGGCAGCACGGAGAGCGACGGCGCGGTGGGCGGCCTCACACCCTCCCGGAGCCCCGCACACCCGTTCCTGCCCCGTGCCACACCGGGATGGAGCGCGGGACATCCGGTCGACGGCCTGTGGGATGCCCGGGCGGGTGTGCCACCCGCCACTGCGCCCGCAGATCGGCGCGAGGCAGGCGAGCAGCCGTCCGGAGCGCTCATCGGCCGCCGCCCCCACTCACACACCCGCCCAGGGCCTGACACACCCGGTCGACCGGCTGTGCGGCCGTCGGAACGGGTGTGCCGGACGGCCGGAACGGGTGTGCCGAGCGGCCGGAGCAGGGTGCCGAGCGCCCGGAGCGGATTTCCGGCACGCGAGTGAGTGCGCCTCCCGCAGGCCGACCCCGCTCGGCGGCCACGGAGGGACCGATCACGCGGTGCACGCAGGCGCCGCACCTTCCCGAGCGCGTCGGAGGGCTCGCGATTGCGGGCGCCCGGCGGAACGCCCGGCCTACCAGCCCCGCTCGCGCCACTCCTTCAGCGAGGGGCGCTCCCTGCCGAGGGTGGTGTCGTCGCCGTGGCCCGGGTAGACCCAGGTGTCGTCGGGGAGCTCGCCGAAAACCCGCGACTCGAGGTCGTCCATCAGCGAGGCGAAGTCCTCGGCCGACCAGGTCTTGCCCGGCCCACCCGGGAACAGGGAGTCGCCGGTGAACAGGTGCGGGCGGTCGGGGCCGCGGTAGAGCAGCGCGATCGAGCCCGGCGTGTGCCCCCGCAGGTGGATGACCTCGAGGGAGATCCGGCCGAACTCGACCGTGTCGCCGTGCGAGACGAGCTCGTCCATCGGGATCGGCAGCTCCGGCGCGTCGAGCGGGTGCGCGATCTGCCGGGTCTGGAACATCCCCGCGACCGCGCCCAGCGCCTGCCAGTGGTCCTGGTGGCGGTGCGTGGTGACGAGGTGTCGCAGCTCGGGCCGGCCGTCCCCGGCCCCGACCAGGTCCGCGATCCGCTCCGGCTCGTTCGCCGCGTCGACGAGCAGGGCCTCGTTCGTGGCGGTGCAGGTCAGCAGGTAGGCGTTGTTGTCCATCGGGCCGACGGACACCTTGTTGATCGTGAGCGGGCCCAGGCTCCGCCGGATCGCCGCGCCGCCGGGGTCGGTGTGCCCGCTGTACTCGTCCAGGACGTCCACGCGCGCAGCCTAGTGCCAGTGCGGTGCCCTCGGCGCCCGCGCGCCGGCCCGGCGGATCCGTCACCCTCCCGGCGGGAAGATCCGCGGGAAGCTGTTCACCGCGTCCTGCACGAGCAGGTACCCGTACACCACGAGCGCGATGAACAGCAGGCTCGCGAGCGAGGTCAGCACGTACGCGACGATCCGCAGCACGGTGAGGGCCCGGCCGTCGCCCCGCGTGGGCAGGCGCTGGCCCCGCGGCGGGGTGTGCGCGGGCGACGGTCGCGGCGCGGACGCCCACCCGGCGCGCGCGGCCTGCTCGCCCACCGTCGTCGCCGGGCCGGCCGACACCGGCTCACCCGCGGCGCCCCGCTGGTACGGGACCGGGGGCTTCTGCCCGACGGCCCGGAAACCGCCGCTCCCGCTGCCCGACGCCCTGTGCGTGCTCACCCGTCGAACCCCCTGCCCCGCGCTCCCCCGCCTGTCCGGCCAGTGTGGTCGGTGGAACCACGGTTGGTCACCCCGGTGGCGGGCGTCCACCCGTTCGTGGGACACCGGGTGCGGCCGGACGTCTGCGCTGCGTGGAGGGCCGGTCAGCGGCGGTGGACCAGGTCCAGGATCCCCGTCACGAGCAGGTAGCCGCCGAGCGCGCCGAAGAACAGGACGGTGATCGGCCGGCGGCGGGCCCGGACCCAGGCGACCAGCCGCTCGAGCAGCTCCCGCGCGAGGTGCGGGCGGTGCACGGCGAGCACGAGCGCGACGATCGCGGTGCTGAACCAGATCGCGTCGTAGACGAGGACCTGGAGCAGGCCGTCGACGATGTCCGACGCCGCGGCGACGATCGCGTTGAGCGCGGCGAGGTAGGTCAGGCCGGGCAGGTGCGTGAGGACCCCGGCCCCGGCGGCGCCGGGCACGGTGAGTCCCTGGAGCCGGCGCTGCATCCAGGTCGGCTCGTCCGGCCGCCGCTCCCCGTGGCGGCTCAGCGGCCACGGCGAGGGGAGGCGGGCCCAGGCCGCGACCGCGTAGGCGAGCGCGGCCAGGCCGAGGACGAGGTCGAGGACCGGCCGGCTCGTCGTCGTCGCGGTGCGGGCGTTGAGACCCTGCAGCAGCACGACGACCAGGGCCCCGACGGCGAGGGCGAACGCGAGCCCCGCCACCAGGTAGGCCGTGAGCAGCCGGCGCGGGTCGCGGCTCGCCAGGATCGCGAACAGCGCGGCGAGCGCGGTAGGGCGGACCACCGCGGACAACGCGAGCAGCAGCGCCTCGGTACTCACGGGTGGGAACTCACGACCGGGTGCGGCACGGGCGGCGGTCGGTCAGCCGCGGGCGCGGGCGGCCCCGCGGCTCACGGCGTGACCCGCGGGTCACTGCGTCCCGGCGGGACGGGCGGCGGGTCGGGCGGTGCCGAGCGCCCGGACGCCTCCACCGCCTCGGTCGACCCCAGCGGCCCGGGCGCCTCCGACGACGACCCCGGCGGCCCGGACGGCTCGGGCCGTTCCGCGGGCCCCGGTGCGCCGGCCGCGGCGGGCTGCGGGTGCCGGCGGGCCCTGCGCTCCGCCCGTCCGGCCTTGCGGGCCTCCTTCCGCGCCGCCTTCGCGGCCTCGTCGGCGGCCGCGTCCTCCGCCTCCTTCGGAGTGGACCGCAGCCACGCGTCCGCCCACCGCGCCTTGGGGTCGATGTCCACCAGCAGGGCCTTGACCAGCAGGGTCAGCGGGATCGCGAGGATCGCGCCGAGCGGACCGAGCAGCCACGCCCAGAAGAACAGCGCCACGAACGTCACCGTGATCGACAGACCCACCGCGTCGCCGATGAACCGCGGCTGGATGAGCGACTGGACGACGAAGTTCAGCGCGCAGTAGACGACCACGACCAGGATCGCGAGCTGCGGACCCCCGACGAAGAGGCCCAGCAGGGCGGGCGGGATCACGCCGATGACGAACCCGATGTTGGGGATGTAGTTGGTGACGAACGCCAGCAGGCCCCAGGTGACGGCGAGCGGGATGCCCATCAGGGCGAGGGCGATCGAGTCGAGCACGGCGACGATGAAGCCGAAGACCGTGGTGACCAGCAGGTACTGCCGGGTGCCCCACGCGAAGTGGCCCAACGCCTCGATGACCCCCGGCCGGTCGGACGCGATGGACGCCAACCGGTGCCGGACGCCCCCTGCCTCCACGGTCAGGAAGAGCAGCAACGCGAGCAGGAACACGAGGTTCGACGCGAGCCCGGCGACGCTGTCCAGGAGCGTGCCCAGGAGCCCGGCGAGCTTGCCGATGTCGAGCGAGCTCGCCGCCTGCTTCAGCTGGTCGGGTCCCACCCCGGCCTTCGCGAGCGCGGCGGTCAGGGATCCGACCAGCCCGTCGGCCTGCGACGCGTACTTGGGGAGCTCGGTCGCCAGCCGCGCGATCGAGGCGAGGATCCCGAGGGCGAGCACGATGAGCACCGCGTAGACCAGTACGACCATCACCAGGGTCGACGCCCACGCCGGCCAGCCCTTGCGCTGCAGCCGGCCCTGCACCGGCTGCACGGCGATCACGATGACCAGCGCCATGAACGCCGGCGCGAGCAGCCACGCGATCGCCTGGATGCCCGCCACCACCACGACGACCGCCGCGGCCCCGAGAAGGACGACGAGCGCGCGGGGCAGCCCACGGTCGCGGAGCCGCGACCCGTTCGTCGGCAGGTCGTCCGGGGATCGGGCGGGGGGTGGCACCGGAGTCGTCACGCGGCGACGCTAGGTCCGGCCGGGGGACCCGGCCTCACCCGCCGCGGGCGAACGGGCGCCTCCCCCCGGACGCTCCCGGTGGCCAGGGCGCTGGTCGGGGTGGTGGGGCGGTGAGGGCGCGGTGGTCAGGACACGGGTACGGCTCCCCGGCGCGGGGGCTCGGCGGCGCGCCACGCCCNCGCCACGCCCCGGCCCCCGCGCCGGCGGCCGCCCGCGCCTGCGCCCACTTCAACTTGGCGAGGTCCGTGGGCGGCAGCTCCGCCCGGTGCATCCAGCTGCGGGCCGCTTTCACGGCGGCCGCCCCGGCCAGCAGCGACCCGCCCAGACCGGCCAGGGCGCCCACGGCCAGCAGGACCACGGCCCCGATCAGCAGCCCCTGGTCGAGGTCCTCCCACGACGGGTCCGTCCGACGCTCGCTCATCCCGGTCTCCTCGTCTCTCCACGATCGGTGGTCCGGTGGCAGGGTGGCGCCGCCCCGCCGCCGTCACCTCACCCGGCCGGAATGACCGCCACGGGACGCCCCGTTGGGCCGGTCGGGTGGACGTGATCACTCGTCCGCCCCGGGCACCGACACGCCCCGTACGCTCGGGTGACGGCCGTCGGTGGCCGTGTCTCCTCTGGGCGGTCGCAGCGTCGGGACGTGCAGTGGGCCCCCTGTGCGTGAGAGGAACGGATGGAGAAGCGCCCGCCGTGGTCCCGCACGCTCCGCCGCATCCTGCTCGGGATCGCCCGGACGGGCGTCGTCCTGCTCGCCGTCGTGGTCCTCGCCGCCACCGGCTACGTCTGGACCGTGTCCCGGACCTTCGCCGCGGACCTCACGACCAGCTCGGTCCTTCTCGCCCGGGCCGGCACCGGGGCGGCGCCCGCCGCGTCGGCCGCCACGACGCGCAGCTACACCGCGCTGCTGGTCGGGCTGGACAGCCGTACGGACGCGCAGGGCGAGCCCCTCCCACCGGACCTGCTGGCCCGGATCCACGCCGGCGACGACGGCGGTCAGCTGCACACCGACACGATCATGCTGGTCCGCGTCGCGGCGGACCAGCGCTCCCCCGTCGTCACCGTCTCCTTCCCGCGCGACTCCTACGTCCCGCTGGCCGACGGCAGCGGCCGACACAAGATCAACTCGGCCTACGGTCGCGCGTACCGGGCCGCGGAGGAGCGGTTGAAGGCGCAGGGCGTGACGGGTGCCGAGCTCGACCGGCGGAGCCGGGAGGCGGGCCGGGCCAACCTGGTCGCGACGGTCGAGGCCGTCTCGGGGACGACCGTCGACCACTACGCGGAGCTCAACCTGGCCGGGTTCGTCGAGCTCACGAGCACGCTCGGCGGGGTCGACGTCTGCCTCAACCGGCCCGTGGACGACCGGGCGTACTCCGGGGTGGACCTGCCCGCCGGACCGCAGACCGTCAGCGGCGCCGCGGCGCTGGCGTTCGTGCGCCAGCGGCACGGGCTCGACGGCGGCGACCTCGACCGGATCACCCGCCAGCAGGCGTTCCTCGCCGGGCTGGCCCATCGGGTCCTCGCCGCGGGCACCCTCGCCGACCCGGCCACCGTGGCCGGCCTGCTCGCGGTGGTGAGCCGGCACGTCGTCGTCGACTCCGGGTGGGACCTGCGGCAGCTCGTGGGCCGGCTGGGCGGGCTCGCGGGCGGTGACGTCGTGTTCCGGACCGTGCCCACGCTCCGGCCGGACCTGTGGACGCCCGTCGACGGCGTGGCGGTCGAGGTCGACGACGAGCAGGTCCGGGACTTCGTGCACACCGTGCTGTTCACCGACCCGCGCGCCGAGGACACCGCCGCGGACACCACCTCGGCGGACGCGTCGCGGCCCCGGACCGGGGGCTCGACGACGACGCCGGCGCCCGCCACACCGGCCACCCCGACCACGCAGGTAGTGGCGGGCTCGCCGACCTCCGCGGTCGCGCCGCCGGAGGACCCGTGGCAGCAGCGCCCCCTGATCGACGCCGCGGCGGTCCCCTGCGTGAACTGATCAGCCCGGCGCGTCCCGCTCGATCCGGGTCGCGCGGTCCCGGATCCGGTCCGGCGACCAGGTCGCGACCTCGCGCAGCTGCTCGACCAGGGCGATCTCGACGGCGGCG